>JAOAEQ010000029.1 GCA_026416715.1 bacterium | reverse complement strand
GTATAAGAGACAGATGTCAAATGGTTCTATTAATTTGCGGTTGCAGGATAGTAATAAATTTCAGTAAGATATATGCAAACGTAGGAACGAAAGAACGAAAGAACGTAAGAACCGAAGGTAACAAAAAATTTTAGCATATGAGTTTTGGTTTCCAATTTTTTCTTAAGGTTTTGTGGTTATGAAAACGATAGATGTTGCATTACTCCCGAATATGGTTAATAGCCAGCAGGTTGCTGGGTCGGTTGCAGTGGTTATCGATGTTCTGCGTGCGAGTTCGACTATCTTGACTGCACTATCAAACGGGGCGAAACAGGTTATTCCAGTGAACGAACCGCAGGAAGCGAAAGAACTCGCTAAACAGTTCCCGACCGGAGAAGTGCTTCTTTGTGGAGAACGCGAAGGTAACAAAATTCCCGGATTCGATTTAGGCAACTCCCCACGTGAGTTTGTTCCAGAAGTTGTTGCCGGGAAGACGTTAATTATGTCAACGACGAACGGAACGAAAGCATGCCATACCGCACAGAATGCAAGTGTATCGGTTATCGGTTGTTTTCTTAACTTAACTGCGGTAACGCATTTCGTTAACCAGGCAGAAGGGAATGTTTTACTGATTACTTCTGGGAAAGAAGGTAGGTTTTCGTTAGAAGATGTGGTTTGCGCCGGAGCGTTTGTTGATAAACTGAATGCGGGAAATGAATTTGCTATAACTGATGCAGCTCGCGTATCCCAGATACTTTATACCATTTATAAATCTAATCTTCGCCAGATGTTTAATACCTGTGAACATGGTCAATATCTCGCTTCCCTGGGATATCAAGCGGATTTAGATTACTGCGCTCAGGTTGATACTCTTACCCTAGTTCCGCGATTCACATCCGGGATTATTACCAGTTAGGATTCTTCAATAGTTGCTATCGTTAGGAAGTTGCGCAGATTATTGGGGAAAGTAAAGCAATTTAGCCACAAAACTCCTATTTCATAGGGTAAAACCTATAATCCTCAAATTAAAACTCGGGTTTATTCACATTTTCGAGTTAGATTTACTACCGAACAAGAATGAGAATTGAACGGTTCAATTCTCATCTCTCTCCACTCACTCCCTCGTTAAGCTAAACTCTTCGAGGAAGACGGAGATGATTACAAATAAACAGGTTGGTCGCATTCACCACCGATTTAGCCTTTAAGAACGAGTCTTTTTGAATTTGATACTCGGTTTGAAGCTTAACTCGGGCATTTTTTGCATCATCAGATACGGGACAGATTATATCATCTTCCGCAAGTAAACTGTTTAATCGAGTCAATGATTTAACTGGTTTCGGTTCAGCTTCTTCAGTTAAGAACGTTATTCTTGCTGCCATAAATGCTTTTCTCCGCATAGATTATGTAACCATTCATAAATTGAGCAGGAATTATGCCGAAGTTTTTGTTTCTTAACCAGATGAATAAAATATGTCATCATTGAGCAGAATGCGGTGAAATAAGATAACGCTATGGTTTATTACAATTGGTATGAGGTTAAAAAGAAATTCCAATTCTGTTCGCGCCGGATACAAAATTGTCTTCGGATAGATAATCCTATATTTTACCTGAACCTGACAAATCGTTCTTTCTATTTTTCTCAAGTTGCAGTTCGTTCGAGTAAATGATAAAATAAATTAGTCTTAAAGGAAAATCCGAACTCACTGCGTTCTCCGGCGGTGAGGAAGTTATGTGCGCCCATAGCTCAATTGGATAGAGCGTTGGCCTCCGGAGCCAAAGGTTGCTGGTTCAACTCCAGCTGGGCGTACCATTTGCCTCATGTAGTTAAAACCTAAAATTTACAATACAAAATTTAAAATGTTCAATGGTAAATTTAAATTAACTAAATTATTATGTCTTCTATAACTCCTACCCAAATTGCTGCAGATTTAACATTAGTTCGTTCTAAAAAACCGCTTGTACACCATATAACCAATTTCGTGGTGATGAATGAAACCGCAAATATGACCTTATGCACTGGCGGATTGCCGATTATGTCGCATGCGAAAGAAGAAGTTGCGGAAATGGTTCAGATGGCAAATTGTCTGCTTCTGAACATCGGCACGTTAACCCCCGAATGGATCGAAGCGATGCTGCTCGCCGGGAAACAAGCGAACCGTTCCGGGATTCCAATAGTACTTGATCCGGTTGGTGCTGGTGCGACCAAATTAAGAACGGATAGTAGTCATCGGCTGATGGAAGAATTAACCATCGCTATTGTTCGTGGGAACCTAGCTGAAATTTCAATTTTAGCTGGACATAAGGCTGAAATTCGTGGTGTAGAATCAATCAGTGCAAAGAGCGAAAAGGAAATTGTTGCCACTGAATTAGCGGAAAAATATCAATGTATAGTTGCGATAACCGGTGCGCAGGATGTTGTCAGTAACGGCAAAAATATAGCGTATATTGATAACGGGCATCCGATGTTGACTACCGTCACCGGTACCGGATGTATGGCAACCACGGTAATTGCTTGTTGTGCCGGCGTGCAGAAGGATTATTTCCGCGCTGCAGTTAGCGGATTATGTATTTACGGGATTGCAGCAGAACTTGCTGCGCAACAGACCGATGGGAAGCCGGGCAGTTTCCATACTGCGTTATATGATGCAATGAAACAGCTCACTGACCAAGATGTTATCAAATTCGCGAAAGTAAAATAAGTAGTGTTATAGCAAAGCGAAGACAGGGGATAAATTATGTTATATCCCAAAAAGCAAATTGTTAAACGATATGAGAAAAATCCGATAATTACCGCTGACGATATGCCATTTGAATGCTCCGGAGTATATAATTCCGGTGCCTGCAAGTTTAATGATAAATATCTAATGATGCTACGGGTTGAAAGTATCGATATCACCGATTATTTCTGGGTTGCGACTAGTGATGACGGATATAATTTTACCATCTGGGACGCGCCGGTTCCGATGCCGGATGATGATGAGTTTAACGAATATGCTAGCGGAATGATTTATGACCCGCGCGTTGTTGAAATAGAAGGAACATTTTATCTAACCTTCGCTTGCCATAGTAACCATGGTGTCCGGATTGGATTGATGAGCACGAAAGATTTTAAACAATATCAATGGCATGGTTGCATTTCCGAAACTGATAATCGCAATGCGGCATTGTTCCCCGAACGAATCAAGGGAGATTATGTTCGGCTTGACCGACCGATAACCCCTGGCGACCATGGTGATATCTGGATTTCATACTCGCCGGATTTAATTCATTGGGGTCGGTCGAAATGTATTGCGAAAACCGGTGGTGGCTGGGCTTGGAAAAAAATCGGAGCGGGTGCGCCACCGATTCGAACGAAACAAGGCTGGTTAGAAATATTCCACGGTGTCCATGTTATGGCAAGTGGGTATGTTTATCATCTCGGGGTTATGCTCTTAGATTTAGATGACCCGAGTAAAGTTATCGCTCGCGGGAAAGCGCCGATATTATCTCCGAAAATGCCGTATGAACGTGTCGGATTAACCATGAACGTTGTGTTCACCAGCGGTGCAATTCCGGAATCGAATGGGACAGTGAAAATCTATTACGGCGGTGCGGATACGGTACAATGTGTAGCGACGGCGAACCTAGACGATTTGATTGATGCCTGTTTCAATCGGTAAATTATCTAAAGTAAATAGAAAGAAAGCTTACCGGTGGTGAGTTGGCTTTTAATCTGATAGGATAGAAAAAAAGATTATGGATGAATCTCCGTATGATAAGGTGCGAGAGAAAATTTAATGTTACCTGACCATCTAGCAATTCACCGGACGGGTATTAGCTATCGAACGAACGTTTCTTGCCTATATCAGAACCGCATTAACGTTATTTGCGGTTGGAATAACGTTAGTTCAATTTTTTAAATCACCGGTATTTTTCATGTTCGGATATATTTTCGTCCCTATAAGTATTTTCATTTTTATTGTCGGATTACTTCGTCTATATAAAATGAAACAAATGGTTAACAAAGTTAAAAAAATGCCTGTTCAGAATAAACCCAGGATTAAATTTACGGTATCAAATCCTTGCCGTTAACCGCTATCCACAATCATTTTCATCTTAAAAATAAATAGTAGATATTTTTTGAGCAAAATTTTTATGATATAATATTAAACTTATAAATATAGAGGTTTAGGTGAAAAGGAGAAGATTTATTAGGGTAAACTTCTATCCGTTTTGACAACAACAGTTTTTGCTTGTTACAGATAACAAAGGAAATCTAAATATCAGTGATATTGCGCCGAACCCCAATGGGGGTTAAATGCAATATCTATTTTTTTTATATATTAATCTGAGGGATATAAGGAGAAAAAGGTATGGGACAATCACTAGCTGATTTTATGGAAAAAGTAAAAGCTAAAGACCCGGGACAATATGAGTTTCATGAAGCGGTATATGAGGTTGCCCGGTCGATACTTCCGTTTATCGAAAAGAATCCAAAATATCAAAAAGCAAAAATATTCGAACGGATTGTTGAACCAGAACGAATCCTGCAGTTTCGAGTTATGTGGGTTGATGATAATGGAGAAATCCAATTTAACCGTGGGTATCGCATCCAAATGAATAGCGCCATTGGTCCTTATAAAGGCGGGTTCCGATTCCATCCATCGGTCAACCTCAGTATATTAAAATTTCTCGGATTTGAACAGGTATTTAAAAATGCACTCACGACTCTACCAATGGGCGGCGCAAAAGGTGGTTCTGACTTTGACCCGAAAGGGAAATCGGATAATGAAGTTATGCATTTTTGCCAAGCGTTTATGACCGAATTGTTTCGCTATATTGGACCGGATACGGATGTTCCTGCAGGTGATATTGGGGTTGGTCCACGTGAAATAGGATTTTTATTCGGACAATACCGTAAACTAACCAACGAATTTACTGGCGTTTTAACCGGAAAAGGATTGAAATGGGGTGGAAGTCTCCTGCGCAAAGAAGCAACTGGATACGGAACCTTATATTTTGCTGAAGAAATGTTGAAAACCAGAAATGATTCATTAGCTGGGAAGGTATTAGTTGTTTCCGGTTCTGGTAATGCAGCACAGGGTACGGTTGAGAAAGCATTGCATATGGGCGCAAAAGTGGTGACCTTATCCGATTCGAACGGATTTATTTATGACCCAGATGGAATAACTCGTGAAAAACTTGAGTATGTCTTCGAGTTGAAAAATGTTCGGCGGGGTCGAATTAAAGAATATGCAAAAGAATTCAAATGCCAGTATTTTGAAGGGCAACGACCCTGGGGTATCAAATGCGATGTTGCGATACCTGCAGCTACCCAGAATGAAATTAATGAAGAAGATGCAAAAACGTTAGTTAAAAACGGATGTATCTGCGTTGCAGAAGCGGCAAATATGCCGTCTACTCCAGAAGCGATCGATGTTTTTTTAGCCGCGAAGATCCTTTATGGACCGGGGAAAGCAGCGAATGCCGGTGGTGTAGCTGTGAGCGGGCTCGAGATGTCGCAGAATAGTATGCGGTATTCCTGGAGCGCTGAAGAAGTAGATAGTCGTCTGAAACAAATTATGAAGTCTATTCACGAAACCTGCGTCTATTATGGCAAACAGCCGGATGGTTTTGTGAATTATGTTGATGGCGCGAATATCGGCGGGTTTATTAAAGTTGCGGATGCTATGCTTGAACAAGGATTGGTTTAACAAGTATCATATCAAGGATAAGGAATAGAGCGTTGCATATACTTCATTCTTTATCCTTTTGATACGACTTGGTAGCGATTGGTTCATTTAAATGTATAATTTCACCTTAAAGTACGTTTGCTGGAACTAGTGCTGCGGGAATGAATAGATATATCTCATAAATCGGCTTTGCAAATACCGTTTCTGTAAGCGCAACAAATAACTGCAATTCTCGTTTATCTAATTCAGTAAAATTGTATGCGATATCGGTCAGCGATTCAGCTTTTCTACCTACAAAATTCAATTCACACCATTGGTCGAAATATATTCCGTGCTTAACATCAATCAACGGGATCCCATGCAATCTGCAGGTCATTGGTCGGTATGGATATACTAAGCATTGATTCCGGTCGCTTAACAACGGGCATCGGGTCTCGGCAAAAGTGTTGCAGATGCAATCGATATCGGCATCAGAGAGTTCGGTTAAATAATATGGCGATGTAAGGTTTGGCTGAACTTTTTGGACTTCTATAAGAATCTTTTCCGCACGGTTGATAACCTTTTTTTGCATTGATTTCGGTAGTTGAGAGAATCCTTGTTGCAGATAATAAGCGTCTAATAGCGAGATATCGAACAATCCTAAACAACAATCATAGCAGCCTTTTTTACATACCACGTCTTTCGGGTACCGTTTCTGGACAGCAGCGAACCATCGGTCGACTTGAGAGAGTAGTTTCCCGTACTTTTGTAAAATAGAATTTATTCGCTGGTTTCGATTAATAGGTTTCAAGGAAAGTGGTTATATACTGTTTTTAATGCAAATTAAAGGTTACGGTATCGGGTTAGGGTAACGAATCCCATGGCGTTAGAACAGGTTGAGTTTCTCAGGTTCAACCCTAACCGTAACGATAAACTTCTAACCAAAATTGTTTGCTATTGACATTTGGTGGTGTATCAGATAGTTTGTTCGCGATACTCTAGATAGTAGTTCCAGATATTAGCAACATACGTTATCGTTTCTTTCCAGCCGGAGAAATAACCATAGCGCGGTTGCGGTTGCTGCCAAATTTTTAAATGTAACTCTTTATATTCTTTCGTTAATTTCGGCATAACGAGTTGGATATCATCCCATTCATGGTCAGGTCGCAATTCATATTTCGCAATATCACGGGAATCGAATAACCGCCCAGCCCCACAATTATAACTCGCTAATGCAAACAGTTCCCGATGTGGTTCCGGAACATCGGGAAACAAATCATATTGTTTTCGGAGATACCGGATACCGGCAGCGATATTTTCGCTCGGATTCAGAATATTTTTAACTTTCATTTCCGCTGCGGTTTTCGGCATCAACTGCATTAACCCGCGCGCACCACATTGACTTTTCGCTTGCGGGTTAAACGCCGATTCCTGTTTGATCTGCGCGAGGATAAGTCGCCAGTCGAATCCATAATGTTTTGCATATTTTTTGATTACTCCATCGTATCGGGTGAACCGCTTCTGCGGGATACATGATGTCGGGTTCGGTTGCGCTGCTGAAACAGATGCTATACAGAATGCTAATAATATCACAAGGCACAACTTACTAACGGTAGCTATGCTTCTTTGCCTTTTTCTTTTCTTTCGATTTTCTATAACTCTCGCTATTACTCCAGCTGTTAAAAGCGAAACAAGGATAAATCTAATAAAGAGAATATTAGATAAACGGATATTAGGCGATTTGTTCATTGGATTACCTACATTCTAGTTGCTTGCTTCTATTTTTCTCAATTTAATCCTAAACCAACAATAAGTCCGACTAATAATCCAATCATAATGAATAAACAGCCAACCGCAATTGCGACTGCAACATTCCCCTTTTTCAACTCTTCATCGAAATTGCAGGTCGGCGTTACTTTATCAAAAAACCAATAGACGAACCAGGCTGCAACCAGCCCTACAATTATTCCACCGATTGCATAAAATACATTGAATACATACACCTGAATCGCTCCTTCAGTCATAATCATATCCCTCACCTTTTCAGAAGTATAATGATTGCATATTATAATCTAAAATAACTCAAATTGGTAAATGAAAAGCGCAAGTAAACTTATATACTCCAACCATTATTTCCATAGGCGTTCCACAGCTTTTTCTGCATCTGGGATAAAATCGCTGGTTGGATAATAATCCAGCAACCGCTGGTATGCTTCAATCGCTTTTTTCCGATACTCAAAACTATCTCCCATCTTCTCATACGCTACCGCAGTATAATATTGCGCTTTATCGGAGACCGGACTATTCGGGAATAACTGCAAACTTCGACCAAATAATTTTATCGCTTCGTTCAATTTCGCCTGGTCAGTTTTATCTTTCGCTTTAGTAGATTTGACTTGGTCGAACAATGCTTTCCCCTGTTCATAGGTTTTCACCCAGAGCTTTTTTTCTGGTTTCGCTGCCGGTCCTTCAAGCTGGAAGTAATAGAGTTTCGGATGTATCGATTGCCCGTTGTTATTTTTGGCGAACAGTTGCACTATTTGCTCTCCCCCGCGAAGTTTGCTGGTTTCAATCGTTAAAACTCCATCTTTCATAGAGAACGTAAACGGGATTTCTTCTCCATTAAAGATAACCCGAATAGATTGTTCATCCATTTTGGTTCCGCCTAACCCATCGTTCAGCTTGAATCGGATGCGGGTATTCTCTGCGGGGAGTTTCTCGCCTGGTTTCGGTTCAATCAATTCTGCGGTCGGTAATCCATTCCTGAAATATTCCACGAGCGCTGCGAAATATGCTTCCGCTTCTTTCCGATTATATGCAGTCTGTTTCAGCCGCTGCTCTTCATCCGGGTTGGTGAAAAACGACGCTTCTCCGATAATTCCCGGCATATACGGATATGTCATACGCAGCACGCCAGTGCCGGTTCCCGGGAAAACCAAGAAATCAGAATATACATCTCCGCGCGGGAGTCCAAGATTTTTTTGGATATGTTTCAAAACTAGTTTCGCTAAATCAATGCTTGCGGGATTGTTGTTCGCATCTTTCCAGAAGAAAATCAGCGGATAATTCACGGCGGGGTCTTGGTCAGTTCCATTATGATGGATGGAAACGAAAATATCCGCTTGATTTTCGATGGCGATATCCGCGCGACGTCGTAATGAAACATCTTCATCTTTCACTCGAGTCATAATCACTTCCGCACCAGCTTTTTCCAACATCTCTTTAAGCATTAATGCGACTCGCAGGTTAACCCATTCTTCCCGTTCTCCGGTTGGTCCTTGCCGGAACGAGTCCGTTGCTGCGGTTGCGCCATGACCTGGGTCGAGGCAAATCTTTTTCCCTTTCAAAACCGAACTTGCTTTGGTATCAAGTGATGCTGTCATACCTAGTCCGGTCAACAGCAAGGTGCCAAGAGTGCTTAAAGTAGCTACACCAAGTATATCCATACCAATGCCTCCTAGATGGAATTTAGCATTTAATTTTACCACTGGTTACCCGGAAATGCAAAACCACGTGATTTTTTCGCATACACCGCCACAACAATACCTAAATATTAAAAATTAGCGTAAAAATAGTGGAGCAAGGATGAACGAGCTCGAGCTCGTTCATCCCAACTCAGGTGAAAAAAGAGGTTAATCTGAACTGAAATCGGCTTGGTTTTTGTGATATACTAAAATAATAGCAAAAGTTTAATAGCAAAATAATAAAAACTTACAGAAAGGATATTCTGCGATGAAATATAGGTATATTTTATATATCAGCCTTATATTGATAGGAGGGTTCAATACAACTGGTTGGGCAGGCGCAACGGATTCCCCGTGGTTATATGGGATTCATTGGTATGGGAACGTATGGTCAACTGATGTTGAAACAATGTCTGGTGGGAAAGGTATCTGGGATTTAGAAATAACCCATCTTGATGCGAGTGTTGCACCAGAATGGGACCGACCAAGTTATTTTGCGAATAATGTTTGTCCAGTTATAACCGGGTCAGGGAAAAATCATTCGGTTATATTTCGCGTTCATCCATATTGGAGTCGCAATGTTCCGCATTCGTCCGATCCTTATACGCTCGGGAACTACGCCCGCGATTGTAAAAGCATGGCTGAAACCTTGAAAGACTACTGTCATATTTGGCAAATCGGGAACGAAGTTAATCTTATCGGAGAAAATTACCGTTGGGGTGGTTCCAGCTATAATGTAACTTGGCAACCAAGTCCAGCAGAATATGCTACGACCTATCTCTACTGTCGTGACTCGATCCATCTCGTTACTCCAACTACCACTCCGGCAACCCAGATAGTTCTCATGCAACCAGTCAGTCCGGGGAATGTTATCAGCGGGGTTCGGTTTATGGATGGAAACGAATTTTTATGGCGAATGATAGAAGCGGTTCCGGATAAAAATAAAATAGACGGATTTGCGTTACATAGTTATGCTGAACCCGGTGGCGAAAATTATGGAGTTACCGGTTTTTGGGATACGATTCGGGAACAGTTGATGATAATCGACCAGTTCGGATTAAGTGATCGACCGGTTTTTATTACCGAATGGAATAAACATATGCCGAATTCATCGGAAGCGAATATCGGTGCGAAATTTTTACATCGGGCGTTAACCCAGATGTATGCTTGGAATACCGGTCGCGACGGCGAATGGCCTGGTCAGCCGAACCATAATGTTATTGCGGCAACCTGGTTTGTGTATCCTTCCGGTGCGGGGTGGGATGAATATTCGCTGCAATATTGGAAAACCGGAATCGGGTCAACGGATAAGGAGCTCAATCCGTGGTATTCGTTCCAATACGCTTGTGGATTGAATTATGGGAAAGGTAGTTCTGGCGGTGGGCCGACGGTAAGCCAGAATTCCGTCTGGTGGTATGACGATTTCACCGGCGCTACCCTTGACACCAACCCGCCATTACCGGATTGGAAACCGGAAGTAACCGGGTCAGGGAGTGTAACTATGAGCGGAAGCGGTTCCGTTCGATTGTTAGGGAACGGTAGCGTTAATGGCGGCGGTGGAATTCGAACCGCGGGGTATGTGTATGGTAATTTCTGGCTGGAAACGAATATAACCATTACGAACGCAAATCGGTCTAATACTAGCAATAGCGAAGCCAATTTCGATTTGCGGTTCCGTGAAGGGTCGAAAGGGTATTCGATAACCTTCTTTACTGCTGGTTCGTTAGTGAATACCAATCGTATCATTTTGCGAAGAACAAATGATTGGACGCAAATCGGGAGCTATAACCAATATATCTCTGATGGGATTAATAGCGGGGATTCGTTCCGAATCAACGTTGTGGCGAAAGATTCAAATATCACGATTAAAATATACAAAAATGGTAGTTCGACTCCGGTGGTGAACTGGACAGTTACCGATTCCGGGCAAAAAGTCGGTTGGATTCGATTGATGAGTTATAATTTGAACGAAGCACAAATCCATGATTTTAAACTCGCTGGACCGGATTATGTTGAAGCGCCAAGTTTACAGATTTCACCGACGTATATCGGTATAACTACCGCAGTGGCAGGAAGTTCACCCGTGCGAACGTTAACGATATCTAATCTAGGAAACGCGACGATGACCTGGTCAGCAGCTCCAACCCAAAGTTGGTTAAGTTTAACGCCAGCCAGCGGAACAGTTCCCGTCGGTATGTCAACGAGTGTATCTATCGGAATTAATATCGCCGGGTTATCTGGAGGAACTAGAACCGGACAAATTATCATCAGCGCACCCGGTGCAACGAATGGAACACAAACCTGTACGGTATATTTAACCTTACTTCCGCCGGTATTGAGAATATCACCGACGTATATCGGTATCACCACCGAAGTGGGCGCAGGCAATCCAGCATCGCAACTGTTATATATTTATAACGACGGAAATGGTTCGATGTATTGGTCAGCATCAGTTGACCGGAGCTGGCTAACCCTATCGCGAACCACTGGATTTATCCCATTACTAGAATATACACGGGTTACAACCGAAATTAATATCAGCGGATTATCCGCCGGTGCATATACCGGGCATATAACTGTTACAGGAACTTTTGCGGAGAATAGTCCGCAAACGTGCACGGTGTATCTCTATTTAACCCAACCTGCAGCAACAGTTACCCGCTGGGAACTGTATAACTAAAATGAATGTACATATAGGAACTTGAGGTGCCAAGCGGACTTATTTCGACCCGATTTTAGCCGGGGATATATTCCCTGGGCTAGCGCTCGATCGAATCCGATTCCTGTCTCTATTGTCTATTGGACACTAATGATACAAAATGTGAAATTAATAAGCTATGAAACCACCGATTGTTAATATTGGGAAAAGAAAAATAACCAGAACAGTGAATTTACCGAACCAACGGTTGATGAAACCGCAACAGAAAAATGTGGTTAATTATAGTCGGTCGGTATATAGTAAACGATTTTCTGCTCAAGAGAAGTAGCATTAAGCACCGAGAGTAGTCTTATTACCTTTCATCGGATGATAAGGATTTTTCTTGCCGGGATATCTCTTACGATACCAATCGCCAAATTCAGTTAAGGTCATAAATCGAATATTACCATCAGTTATTTGATTGATTTTCGTGAGAAATTCATCAAGCCAATGGATAACCACCCCGTTTTCATACCCGATACGGGTGAAATGGTCGTGAAATAGAATGCCGAAATAACCGTATTGCTTCGCATGCCGTTTAAAATCATCAATTGCCTTATTCATTACCGAGCGATATTTTTTCTTCGATAACGCCCAACAATAATCATTCTGAACTGGGATAGCCCAAATCCCACGGTCAATGAACGGAAGATGATTTCCGACATCGGTATGATAAGGAAACCGCAGCTGTTTCATTGCAGCAATCATTTGCGGAACATAACGGTCGGTTCCGCTGGGACCGAACGCGCGAGGGTGTATGCCGAGAACTTGAGTGAGTAAGTCACGTCCTTTTCTTATTTGAGCGACTTGGATATCTTGTGCAACAATTTTTCCGGTAGCACTACAATCAAATTCATGTCCCGTACTGCCGCAAATCGCACATTGATGCGTATATCCATGCTGGGTTATTTCGTGACCAAAGGTTATATGCCGGCGTAGTTCTTTTTCCATTCGTTTATAGTTATTAGTCTTTTGTAATAATCGTGCGGGAATAGTATGCAGAGTTAATTTCGCCAGATGTTTTTCCGCTGTATTCGCAAAATTAAGGATACTACTCGGTTCAATCTCCGAATCCAGCATGAAGATATCATCAATTCGAATAACTACAATCGGGGAACTATATTTATCCATAATTAATGTTGCCTAAAAAATTATTATAGGATAACTTCAGATAAGTTCATAGTTGAAAAGTGAACAAGGGCAAGAGTTATTAGAAAAGTTTTTATTTTTATTAGCAGTATAATATAATAAATAGCATCTTAAAATTACAGGGTATTTCTATGCAAATAGAAAAATTTGCGGATATCGTTAAGATTCTAAAAGAGCAGACGAGACCGATCACCGTCATCGTTGCACCTGCACAAGATGAACTCTCCCTGCATGCAGTTGAATATAGTTACCGACAACTTGGGAACAGTATTGTTGATATTCTCTTAGTAGGCGATAAAGAAGAAATCGACACAATCATCAATCGGGATAAGCTCGCCCTATTTCTCAAAGAAAAAATAATTGATATAAAAGATAAAGATGAAGCGGTATATACTGCGATGCAGCTCATACGTGATGGGAAAGCGCATATTCTCGCTAAAGGGAAAATCACTTCCGACCAGTTGATGCGATTAGTTCTTGATGAAACTCGCGGGTTACGTAAACCCGGGAATATCATCAGCCATATTCGAGTTTTTGAAACCCCGAAAGGAATGCTGCTGATGAGCGATGGCGGGATTATTATCCATCCTACTCCTGCAGTTAAACAGAAGATATTAGATAATGCGGTCGAGGTAGCGAAACGGTTAGGACTCGAACCAAAACCTGCGGAATTAAGCGGAACCTATACTTTCGCGCAAGCAATGCAGGATGGAGCGAATATCCTGATTATGCCCTGGATAACGCCGGGGAATATCGTCTATAAATCAGTGATACATGAACTACCTTGGACGCTGGAATATGAGAGAACCCTATCAGATTCTCAAGGCGGAATAATTTATATTTTTAGGAAGGCTACTATCGAACCGAACGGCGGGTATCTCTTCATTGCGGCCGCAGTCGATACCGCTGATTATGTCAAGAAAAAGCGCACGGTTCAGCTTGCGATTGAAACAGCAAAAAATTATGGGTTAGGGAAATCAAGTAAACTGAAAATCGGGCTGATCGATTTTACGGAACAACTCCTGCTGAATGTTTCCTCAATTTATGATAGTGTTAAGCTGGTTGAAGAGTATAAAGTTAATCCGGAAGTGATAGTTGAAGGACCGATGGCGTATGATATTGTTATTTCTGCGGAAGCAGCGAGAATTAAGAATTTTATGGGAAATAAAAGCCAAGTTGCCGGTGACCCGGATATCATCTTCTGTCCGGATGCGGATAGTGCCCTGTTTTTAACTGAAGTATATCAGAATTTCGATAAATGGCGGATGCCGTGGATTGCGGGAGATATTGCAGTCGGCGGAACGAATATCGTTTTAATTCCGTCACGGTCAGATGCGGAAGCGCATAAATTCCATTCGTTAATCACCGCATTCTATTTGAATGTTTCCCAATAGGGATGACTTATTGAATCGAATGATTCAATTTCGCGAAAAAGTGCGCGATGTCTAACTCTAATGAAACGAGTAAAAAATCAAACTTACCATTGGTAAATTTGATTTCTTATCTTTTATTAAGGGTTTATTCTTAAACACTTTCTCTCTTGGTTTACTTATTCAGTTTTCCCCTCTCATTTTCACCGTAGTAATTAGGAATTAGAACAGGTTAAGAAATCAATACGTTACCTTGTTAAGATTAAAATTAGTATACTATAATAATTAGTTTAATAATGATAAGAATCAAGCAGGAGAAATAAGTATGAATACCCCCTATGCAATTGGAATAGATTTAGGTGGAACCTTTATAAAATCAGCGTTAGTTGATGAACAAGGACACATCCTGACCCGATTAGAAATCCCAACAAAAGCGAATGATGGTTTCCCGGTAGTGGTAGCTCAACTTCAAGAGTTAACTCAGCAGTTGGTTGATGTTGCTTGTAAAAACCGAGGGGAAGTTGTTGGTGCGTGTGTAGCGACTCCGGGCTTAGTAGATTTTAAAACCGGGATAGTGCGTGTAGCGCCGAATTTCGCTAGATGGGTTAATGTTCCGTTACTACCCGAGATGCAAAAAGGATTCTCGTTTCCGTATTATATTGAAAACGATGCGAACGCCGCAGCGTTCGGCGAGAAATGGATGGGCGCTGGGAAAGATAACCAGACCGTAATTGTTTTAACCATCGGAACTGGTATCGGTGGCGGATTGATTTTCGATGGGAAAATCTGGCATGGCGCTGATGGTGCAGGTGGTGAACCCGGGCATATAAATCTAATCCCAGACGGTCTACAATGCGGTTGCGGGAATTATGGCTGTTTAGAAGCGTATGCATCAGCAACGGGTATCGTGAAACGAACCATTATCGCGATCGAATCTGGCGAAACAACGAAAATAACCGAACTGGTTAGCCATGATTTATCGAAAATAACTTCGAAATTGGTCTATGAAGCGGCAGTCGCTGGAGATAAACTAGCGCGGAAAATCCTGCTTGAAACTGGAAAATATCTCGGTATCGGAATCGCGACGCTCATTAATCTATTAAATCCGGAAATGGTTATTCTCGGTGGTGGCGTGATGAAATCCGGAGATTGGTTATTAATCCCTGCACGGGAAGAAGTGAAAAAACGCGCGTTTAAATTTTTAGCTGAACGGACTGCAATCGTTTTAGCTAAGCTCGGTAACGATGCCGGAATGATTGGTGCCGCTGGTGTAGTTTTTGCAGACATCAATGCCCGAAGACAACGTCCGAAATAAACTCTAGAATCGGTGAGTGGGTAGGAGGAGAAAAAGCTTTTCGACATCTGTTCACCGATTCATCTTTTTCTTTAAATGGAAATAAGTCGTATTCGTAATTTCTGTATAATTGCGCATGTTGACCATGGGAAAACCACATTGTCCGACCGGTTACTCGAACTAAGTGGTGCGGTGCCGGAACGGGAAATGCGGGAACAGATGCTCGATGCGATGGACTTGGAACGGGAACGTGGAATAACCATAAAAGCGCATCCGGTTCGATTGAAATATAAAGCGAAAGATGGAATCGAATATCAACTGAATCTCCTGGATACCCCTGGTCATGTAGATTTTTCCTATGAAGTTTCGCGGAGTCTTGCCGCGTGTGAAGGTGCAGTATTAGTGGTTGATGCTGCGCAGGGAGTTGAAGCGCAAACGGTAGCGAATGCGTATTTAGCGCTCGAGAATAATCTCGCGATTATTCCGGTTATTAATAAGATAGATTTACCGAATGCGGATGTTGCAACCTGTGCGCAGGAAATAGTCGATTTATTAGCGGTTAAAGAATCGGAGATTATCCTTGCGAGCGCTAAAGAAGGAATTGGAACTCAGGATATCCTAGAAGCGGTTGTCAACCGTATTCCTCCGCCAAAAGGGGAACGAACCCGACCGTTAGCCGCGCTGATTTTCGATTCGAAATATGATGCCTATCGTGGTGTAGTAGTCTATATTCGGGTTATGGATGGCGAGGTACATCCTGGGGATAAAATCCGCATTATGTCAACGAATAGCGTTTATGAAGTGACGGAAGTCGGTATATTTACACCGAAAATGGAACCGGTAGAATCGTTAAGTGTTGGTGAGGTTGGATATCTCCTCGCAACGATTAAAACCATTGCTGATGTGCGTGTTGGGGATACGATAACCAACGCAGTTCAAGGACGGACAGAACCACTACCCGGATATAAACAAGTTAAACCAATGGTCTATTGTGGACTTTACCCTGCCATCGCCGAAGATTACGAATCGTTACGCGATGCATTAGCAAAACTAAAGTTAAACGATGCTTCGTTCATATATGAACCGGATAATTCGCCAGCACTAGGGTTCGGTTATCGTTGCGGGTTCCTCGGGTTACTCCATATGGAAATAATTCAAGAGCGACTAGAACGCGAATACCAACTAACGTTAGTTACCACCGCACCGAATGTTGTCTATCAAATCGTTAAGCCGAATGGTGAAGTGGTTGAAGTAAATAATCCATCCGAGTTTCCCACTGGACAAATCCTTGAGTGTCGGGAACCGTATATTAAAGCGATCATTAGCACACCAACGCAATATTTAGGTAGTATCATGGATTTAGCGGTCAGCCGTCGTGGTGAACATAAAGAGATGAAATTTGCGGATAGTTCACGGGCAACGGTTATTTTTGAACTGCCATTATCGGAGATTATACTCGATTTTTATGATAAATTGAAATCGTTAAGTCGCGGGTATGCTTCGTTAGATTATGAGTTTATCGGATACCGTGCTTCGGATTTGGTTAAACTCGATATCTTACTTAACGGAGAACCAGTAGATGCGTTATCAGTAGTCGTTCATCGGGCGAATGCATATCATCGCGGGAAAGCGATTGTTGAAAAGTTACGGAAACTGGTTCCGCGGCAGATGTTTGAAGTGGCTATTCAAGCAGCTATTGGGAGTCGGATTATTGCACGAGAAACCGTTAAACCGTTACGAAAAAACGTGCTTGCGAAATGTTACGGCGGCGATATTACCCGGAAACGGAAATTGCTCGAAAAACAGAAAGAAGGGAAAAAACGAATGAAACAAATCGGAAAAGTCCAAGTTCCGCAGGAAGCTTTTATGGCCGTTTTAGCAGTAGAATGATTCGTAGTCTCATAATCAGAGCAGCAAAACAATCTTATCATTTTTACCTTACAATTTCAGACGAGGATAATGTAATTTTAGCTAATTAAATAATATTTAATAGATACAGTTGAAGGTATTATCCATATAAAACATAATTTTTTGCGATAGGTGAATTTATGAAGAAATCAAAGTTACGAGAATGGATGGAAACCATCGTTACCTCATTTGCTTTAGTGCTGATCCTATTTACCTTTGCGATGAAACCGTTTAAAATACCATCCGGCTCAATGGAAGATACGTTAAAAGTAGGCGATATGTTATTTGTCAGTCGATTTCTTTATTGGTTTCAAGAGCCAGCACGGGGTGATATTATTGTTTTTAAAGCACCTTCAGACGGGTTAAAGGTAGATTATATCAAACGAGTGGTTGCGGTTGAAGGTGAAACACTCGAATTGAAAGATGGGAAATTATACATTAACGGTAACCCAATCGTTGAGCCGTATATTAAATATTCGAATACGTTTTATTATGAACCGCGCCAGTATAATTTCGGACCGGTAACGGTTCCGAAAGGATATCTTTTCGTTATGGGCGACCATCGGAATAATAGTAAAGATAGTCGGTATTGGGGATTTTTAGATAAAAAGTTCGTTAAAGGGAAAGCGTTCCTGATTTACTTCCCAATTACTAGAATACGATTGATTAGTTAAAAAAGCCAATCGATACAGTCACTCCATAGTGGCAAAGAACGCTAAGATAACATTTTTAGGTTACACGCGGTACGATTTATCTTTGTGTCATTGCGGTTGAGCAGTATTAGATATGAAGAAGAAATCTTTTCTCCGGGAATGGAGTGAAATTATCACCGTAGCATTCGTGGTCGCGCTAATCGTTCAGACCTATGTCGTTAAACCGTTTAAAATTCCTTCCGGTTCAATGGAAAATACGTTGCAAGTTGGCGATATGATTTTTGTTAACCGGTTCGACTATCTATTTAAACAGCCGCAACGAGGAGATGTTGTTGTCTTCAAATATCCGGAGAACCCGAAACAGGATTTTGTTAAACGGTTAATTGGTTTATCCGGAGATACGGTTACCATTTCTGCTGGGAAAATAATAATCAATGGCTCGGAGCTGATTGAACCGTATGTTAAGGAACCATCGTTCGATAATTATGGACCGGTAGTTGTCCCATCGAATTCATTGTTAATGCTCGGGGATAATCGAAATAATAGTCGGGATAGCCGATATTGGGGATTTCTCCCGGAATCGATGATTAAAGGAAAAGCGTTTCTGATTTATTGGGCGAAAAGAGAACGTAACGGTAGTTTATTTCCACGCTGGCAACTCTGGCGAATGAGAAAAATACAATAGGAACGTTAACCGTAGAACGTATTAGGTCATACGCAAGGTTCACAAAGAAATCCATAGTTTTGGCGTCTACTAGACGTTCTTCGCGGTTACTTATAATCCAATGCAGTTAGGTATATACATACATATTCCATTTTGTTTAAAGAAATGTAATTATTGTGATTTTATTTCGTATGCGGATAAATCTAGTTTAATGAATGAATATATTGAATCTGTGATTCAGGAAATAAATCAGATAAAAGCTTCATTGCCATTCATCCCAAGTTCGATTTATTTTGGTGGCGGAACTCCCTCATTAGTTCCGCCGGAACAAATCGCGAGAATAATAGCTGAACTTTTTGGCAAAGGCATGATGAATCAGCCCCCGCCGCTAGAAAACGTTGAAATAACACTTGAAGCTAATCCGGGAACTGTTGATGTTGAGAAGTTAAAGCAGTATAAACAAGCGGGAGTTAACCGAATCAGTTTAGGCGTTCAATCATTTGATAAAACAGTATTAACCGCAATGGGTAGAGTTCATTCAGTCGAAGATAATTTTGCTAGTTTTCAGTTTGCTCGGGATGCGGAATTCGATAATATCAATCTCGATTTGATTTTTGGTTACCCTGGCCAAACATTGCAGAGTTGGCAAGAAACGGTTGAACATACCGTAACCTTATTACCGGAACATATTTCCGCTTATAATATCACAGTTGAACCGAATACCAATTTATATCATCAGCTCAAATCTGGTCAAGTTAAACCGATTGATGAAGAGGTTGAATTAGAGATGTACCAATATGCAATTGATATATTTCAACACGCAGGATATGTCCATTATGAAATCTCAAATTTCGCATTACCCGGTCCTGACTTAATTACCCGCAAAGTCGTGAGTCGGCAATGTCAACATAATCTGAATTACTGGAACGATAATGACTATCTTGGGTTCGGAGCGAGTGCGCATTCATATCTTAATGGCGAACGGTCGTGGAATGTCCATTCACTGGAAGAATATATACAGCGAATTAAATCTGGTCACCCAGCGCGTGCGGCTTCAGAACGTTTAGAAGGGAAGCAGAAAATGGCAGAGTATTCTATGTTAGCGCTTCGAACGATGCAAGGGCTAGATTTAAAAAAGTTTCAGCAGAAGTTTCAGAAAGAATTTCGTGAAGTATTCGATACTGAATTACCTGAATTATTTGAATCAGGACTACTTCAGCAGACTGACCAATACCTTCGACTGACCGATAAAGGTATCCTGCTTTCCAACGAAGTCTTTTCACAACTCTTTTAGCCACCATTAGTCATGGATTAACCTTATATCAAATTTAGTGTTTACTGTGTTTGATTGTATTCATCTGCGGTTAAGTTTTGCCGTATCTCAATCCGCAGTCGATATAATGGATAATATTCTCTTGAATCTTTTTATCTAGCGGAGTAGTTAACGGCATAGCGGTTGGGCTCAGAATAAATGGTCCGTCTTTTGCGCCTTCTTCAACTGCTGTTTTTACCGCAGTTTCTATATCCTGTTTCGTTCCAACTTCAAATAGCCGTTCTTCGATATTGCCGATAAGTACAACTTTATTCCCGAGCACTCGCCGGACCTCGGCGAATTCCGCATTACCATCAGGTGGCGGTTCCAGCGGGTCGATAGCATCAATATTCATCTTGGCGAGTGAAGATAGCACCTGCTGAATTTTTCCATGAGAATGGATTCTGACTTTTGCACCATACCGATGCATCAGATGGCTCATATCACTTACATACGGCATAACCAGTTTATCGAAATCCGCAGGGGATAAATAAGGTGGGGTCGCATATTCTGGTCCGTAGATACGGTATAACGTAACCGCGCCGGATTCGAGCAGATAGTTTAAATACTGCATAATTCTTTCGTGGAAAAAATCAAGCAATCGGAAAATTAGCTGAGGGATATCGATATAGAACGTTAAAAATGTTGAAAAGCCGAATAGGTCAACGGTCAGACATAACGGGTCAGGGATATCGCCGAGAACAATGCCGGTATCTCCGAGTTTCTTATCCAGTTCGAAGAATGAATCAACGGATGGTTTCCAGGGGAAATATGGGATAGATAAAATTTTCTCCGCATCAGCTGCGGTCTTGCAGTAATGTTCAATAACCCATCGAGTATGCATTCCTTCATCTTGCCGAGTTTGAGCAACCAGCTCACCTTTCGGAGTTTGTAAAACGGTTTTCGAAAACTGCGAATTCTGGTAAACCCAGCACGTGGTTTTAATCATTTCCGGATCAAGCGCACTATATCCGAACTGCGGTAGAGCGCTGTCAGGAACCCAGGCAAATAGTTTATCAGTTTTCCCATGTGCATAATCGAGAATCGCCTGATATTCCACTTCCTGATGTATCCAAGATTCATAGAATCCATCGAATTCATAGAGTGAGATAGGAACGCGATCAACCGGTTTTCCGTCAAGCGTATAACATAATCGTTCTCGGGAAGTTAACGAGTTCATAAGTTCAGCATGAGGTAACATCAATCTATCTATCAAACAAGTTAAGCTAAACAACAGCTTAATACATAAGATACTTTGCGCGTTTTTTTGCAAACTCCTGAAGGCCAGGTTGCCAAGTCGCGATGATTTGTTCCGCAGTCATTCTTTGTTGTAGTTGTTCTCGAAGCTTATTACCCCAGTAGGTTTCGAAACTTTTTCTCGGTTGGATTTTGTCCGGATACATAAGATTAATCGTTGCAAGCATCTGAATTGCGGTCTCTAATGGTCGGAAAGCGTGCCAATCGTAAACATGTAATTGCACTCCGTTAAGAATCTTATCCTTGAATTTGAAATAATACGGGCGATAGGTTATCGGGCGGAAGTATACCCCAGGAAGATTTATCGCATTAAACGCTTCTGCCAGTTCTTCAGGACTCTTAATCCATTCTGCGGCTATAGTTTCAAATGGTAGAGTATACCCGACTCCTTCATTAATATCAATTCCTACACCACCAAGCATGCCGGTTGCAGTATATAGAATAGCATGCATAGCATGCGGAATATGCGGTGAAGTCTGTACCCATTCTAGGCCGGTATCCTCCCAGAGCATATCGCGAGTCCACCCTTCCATTGGGATAACCGTTAGTTTGCAATTAATCTTCTCTTCAGTATTAACATATTTCGCAAATTCACCGGCGGTCATTCCATGGGTAACCGGAATCGGTGCAATGCCAACCATACTAATTCGTTCCCGTTCAAGAACCGGTCCTTCAAAGAGTAGTCCTCCACAAGGGTTCGGTCGGTCGAGTACCATAAACTCTTTATTATATTTCGCTGCAGCTTTCATCGATTCGGTCATAGAAGAAATATAGGTATACGTTCGCGAACCGATATCTTGGATATCGAAAACCAGCACGTCAATATCTTTAAGCATCTCTTCTGTCGGTTGTTTATTTTTCCCATACAAACTATATACCGTTAGTCCGGTGCGCTCATCGGTATAGGTTTTCACTTCTTCTCCGGCGAAGAGGTCGCCACGAATACCATGTTCCGGAGCAAACAACGCTACCAGTTGAAATGTCGTTTGTTTAGCGAATAAATCGAGTGTCGGAATCAGCTGACGATTAACTCCGCTTGGGTTAGTGAGTAACCCAACGCGTTTACCACGCAGCGGTGCAAACTGTTTTTCGAGTAAAACATCTATTCCGAGCTTAACCTTAGATTTTGCGGGATATTGGGCAGTAAATCCGAATGATATTGCGAACATAAGAAAAACGACAACCATAATCAATCTAAATCGATGGCGCATGGTTTTTAACCCTCCAGTATTTTCTTTGCAGTATTCATATAAATAAAAAAAGCGGAACCAAGGTTCCGCTTTCTAGTTTACTTATGCTTATACAAATAACGCCGCTAACGCTAACGTCAGTGTGCTTAATAATTTCACGAGAACATGCAACGATGGACCTGCAGTATCCTTAAACGGGTCGCCGACCGTATCGCCGGTCACCGCCGCTTTATGCGCATCACTACCTTTTCCACCGAGATGCCCCGCTTCAATATATTTTTTTGCGTTATCCCATGCACCACCACCGTTGTTGAGAACTAACCCCATAATCACGCCCACTATAGTTCCTATCATTAACATAGAAGCGACTGCTTCTGCTCGTAATATTATCCCGATTAAGACCGGACCCGCTACCGCAATCAGTCCGGGTAGAATCATATTTTTCAATGCGCCTTTCGTGGTGATATCAACACATTTCGCATAATCGGGTTTAGAAGTACCCGCCATAATTCCACTATCAGCTTGGAATTGACGTCGAACTTCAGTGATAATATACTGTGCTGTTTTACCGACCGCTTTAATCGCATACGCAGAAAATAGGAAAACCAACATCGCACCGAACATCGCACCGATGAATACTTCAATTTTCGCAATGTCAACCGAGAGGAGCGCAGGCATTCCTTTTTCAATCCGTAACATACTTACATCCGTTAAATACGCTGAGAAAAGCAGAAATGCTGCTAACGCTGCGCTACCAACTGCGTATCCTTTCGTTAACGCTTTTGTGGTATTGCCTGTTGCATCGAGTTTATCGGTATTCTTGCGAATCTCTTCTGGAGCACCGGACATTTCTACGATACCACCAGCGTTATCTACTATCGGACCGAATGTATCCATCGCTAAAATATATCCGCAGGTTGCGAGCATGCCCATCGTTGCTACTGCGGTTCCGAACAGTCCGCCGTTTTCTAATCCACTCCACACGCCAAACATATACGATAACCAGAGCGAAACCGCAATGGTAATAATCGGAATTGCCGTGCATTCAAATGCTACCGCCATACCAGCGATGATATTAGTCGCATGTCCGGTTTTTGATGCTTCAGCAATTTCGCGTACCGGCCGATACCTTGCTTCAGTATAGTATTGAGTGATAAACACAAACGCGATGCTCATCAAAATACCAACCAGTCCACAATAGAAGAACCAAATGTTGTTAAGGAGCCACATTGTCGTAAAGTAGAATCCGATTGCTGCTAGGATGCTGGTAATAAAATATCCACGGTTTAATGCGCTCATCGGATGGTCGGTTTCTTTCGATTTAACGAACGATACGCCGATGATAGTTGCAATTAACCCAATTGCACGGACAACTAACGGGAACATAATCCAACCGATAAACGCTGTTGCTGGCAAATCCGGATTAGCTTTTTTCAACGCTGCATACACAGCGGCACCGAGTATCATTGCGCCGATATTTTCCGCCGCAGTCGATTCGAATAAATCCGCTCCACGACCAGCGCAATCGCCAACATTATCTCCAACCAAATCAGCGACCACGGCTGGATTGCGCGGGTCATCTTCGGGTATCCCCACTTCAACTTTTCCAACCAAATCCGCACCGACATCAGCCGCTTTCGTATAAATCCCGCCGCCGAGCTGCGCAAATAACGCAACAAAACTCGCACCGAAACCGTACCCAACAATCAGACTAGGGATTTTATCTATTGGAAAATGGAGTAGCGTATCATAAATAAAATAGAGGATTGAAATCCCGAGTAAACTCATTGCTACGATGGTTATTCCAGAGACCGCACCGCCGCGTAATGCGGTTACCAACGATTTGCCCATACCCTGTTTCGCGACGGCAGCAACGCGGATATTCGTTCTCACCGAAATATACATACCGATAAATCCCGCAACCGCTGAACATATTGCACCGAAAAGGAATGATGAAGCAATTTGGATTCCTAACATTGAATTTCCGCTTACCGCATAGGCAGCGTATAATAGAACAGTGAGCACTAACGCGAGATATCCAATCGTACGATATTGCCGATTCAAGAATGCGTTTGCTCCTTCTCGAATCGCGTCGGCGATTGACCGCATTTTATCTTCACCTAAATCCTGCTGCCATATCCAGCGAATTAAATACACCACATACCCTAATGAAGCTAATGCGATGATTCCGGTTAAAATCTCTAGATGTGCCATGCTTGTTTTTATCTCCTTATCGTTAGAAATAGAAATTAGATTTAATGTAATATGAGCAAATATTGTATCAAAATTTAGCAACTATGGCAAACGGCGAAGAAAAAAGTATATAGGAAAGATAAACGAGTAAAAAAAATTTGAAAAAATGAAACGATCTATTTTTCATTTATTTTTTCCTAATGTATACGCATGTCTTTTCCAGTATTATCTCTCAGTGCAATTGTAATTAATTTTATCATATGGGTCATTCGTGGAAATTATAAAAAAGAAAACAGGTTATAGTTCCTTCGATTTCATGCGTGAATCGAGTTCCCTATAACCTGTTTCACGTGTCAACTTATACCGGACGAATTACAGTCCTTTTTTCAGTGCTGGTGCTGGTTTGAATCCAACGGTTTTACTTGCCGGAATCTTAATTGCAGCGCCCGTTTGCGGGTTCCGCCCCATTCTTGCTTTCCGTGACCGAACGGTAAATACACCGAAATCCGGAATCGCCATGCGTTTATCTTTTTTGATTCCTTTAGCAATTGCATCAAACGCGCAATCGATTACTCCTTCGATATCTTTCTTGCTCAATGCTGAACAGCATTTCGTTGCTTTCACAGCATCGATGAGTTCCGCCTTCGTCATTGGTGCACCCCCTTTCTATGGCAAAAAATAGTTATGAAAAATAAAAAATGCAATATCGAATTCTAGCGAAATCATACGACTGAATGCGCCGTTTGTCAAGAGGAAAAATGCAAAATACCCAAAAAAATGCATAATTCTAATTTCTGATAAAATCTTGATGCAGCAAGGGAAATCAGATTTTTTTGAAATTATTGTTTCATTCAACTTGTTGATTGGGAGTTAATTTGCTAAAATGAATTTTTCAATATTCATTGATTAAGTATCTATCAAGTTAGGAAACCATGAAACAACAATGGAGATTTTATAGCGTCCTCTGTTTCCTTGTTTCCTAAATAAGACTGAAAGGAATACATGATGCGCGCGGCAGTATATACTAAAAGGTTCACGATTGAATTACAGGAAATGCCGATACCGAAACCGGAACAAGATGAAATCGTTCTGAAAGTTCTCGGATGTGGTGTTTGCGGCACTGACCAACATATTTATGCTGGCGAGGTGCCGTTAGCGCGCCCGCCAGTTGTGCTCGGACATGAGTATGTTGGTGAAATAGTTGAACTTGGGAAAGAAGTTACCGGATTCAATCTCGGCGATTGGATTTGTGTTGACCCGTTATCTCCCTGCGGATATTGTCCGAACTGTCAGGACGGAAGTTATAACCATTGTTCGAATATTATCATCAACGGATATCATATCACCGGCGGGTTTGCGCAGTATTCAAAAATCAATCGCAAGCAGGCATATCCGATTTCGAAAGAGCTAGGAGTGAAGGCAGGAATTATCGCAGAACCGCTTGCGTGCGTGTTGCATGGGTATGATTTGTTACATCTCCGTGCGGGGAGCAATATCCTTCTGCTCGGTGCGGGACCGATTGGTCTTCTCTGGACGCAACTGCTGAACCATTCACCAGTTAAACAGATTGTGCAAGTGGAACTGATTGAATCCAGAGGTCAATTCGCGAAAAAATATGGAGCGGATATAGTTTTCAATCCTTCCGATAAAAAGATTTGGCACGAGATCAAACAAGAGTTTCCGCAAGGATTCGAGTATGTAGTTGATGTAACCGGGAATCCAGAAGCGGTTGCTGAAGGATTAAAGCTGGTTAAACGCTGCGGAACATTGATGATATTCGGCGTTTGTCCTGAAGAAGCGCGGGTAACCTTTTCGCCGTATGAAATGTTTGCGAATGAAATAACGATTCTCGGTGCGAAAATGCCACCCTATACTATGAGTCGAGCCATCGCTTTACTTGAGTCCGGAAAAATTGATTATAACGGTATCGTATCTCATATCATGCCGCTGAATGAATTAGCGCATGCATTCGATATGTTCGTGAATCAGAAAGAGAAAATTCTGAAAATGGCAATCGACCCGTATCTATGATGTCCGAACGCGATTCATTGAATCCTTGTTAGCAATTAAAATTTATTATTTAGGTAGCTAGTTACATGATGAATAATGAAAAAATCCAACTCGCGCATGGAAGTGGCGGGAAGTTATCCCAGAAACTGATTAAAGACCTAATTCTGAAATATTTTGGGAATCCGATTCTAGATAAACTGGACGATAGCGGAATTATCAGGATTCAGAAGCCAGAAGTTAATGGTCAGATAGCGTATACAACCGATTCCTATGTAGTAAGTCCGCTGTTTTTCCCCGGTGGAAATATTGGGAAACTAGCGGTCTGCGGGACAATAAACGATTTGGCGATGGTTGGAGCGGTTCCCCAATATCTAACCGTAGCATTCATTATTGAAGAAGGATTTTCGCTATCTGATTTCGAAAAGATACTTAACTCTATGCGAACGACAGCGCGCTCCGCCAACGTTCTGATTGTTGCCGGAGATACGAAAGTAGTCAATCGCGGGAATGCGGATAAAATATACATTTCGTCTTCCGGAATTGGTTTGGTTAAAGAAGGGATTAATATCAGTGGTTCAAATGCCCAAGTCGGAGATAAAGTTCTTATCAGCGGAACCGTTGGCGACCACGGTATGGCTATCCTCGCGCAACGGGAAGACCTCGCATTGCAGACTACCTTGAAAAGCGATTGCGCACCGCTTAATTCTCTAGTTCAAGAAATGCTTAAGGTGACTAAAGATATCCATTGTCTGCGCGACCCAACCCGTGGTGGACTCGCGTCAACGTTAAATGAAATCGCCCAAGCTTCCAATGTCGGAATTAAGATAGACGAACCAGCGGTTCCGGTTCGGAAAGAAGTAAGAAGTATCTGTGATTTGCTTGGGTTTGACCCGCTCTATGTAGCAAATGAAGGGAAACTAGTTGCGGTTGTTAAACATTCAGTTGCGGAGAAAGTTCTAGCAGTGATGAAAAAGCATAAGTTCGGGAAAAATGCGGCGATAATCGGCGAAGTTATCTCTAGTCCGAAAAAAACCGTTCTATTAAAAACTTCGGTTGGTGGAACCCGCATCCTTGATATGCTCTCCGGTGAGCAACTTCCTAGAATCTGCTGAGTGATTCCGACCAATGAATACTCGGCTTGGCAGAAATATTAAATAGCAAACATTTATATGGTATGGCTATTTTGTCTCTCTTTGATATACCGGAGAGACTACGAACGAGATATTATCTCGTTCGTAGTCTCTCCACGTAAGCTCGAGGCAAGCGAAAGAGAACCCAAATATCAAGATTATTATCGGAACCGTCGGTGGTATAGAAAACCGAACACATCATTAACACTAGTATTTTCAGTTGTTTCAGTTCGGAAAATAGCGAAATGGATAGGAGTTTGCTCGTAAACCAGTGAGGTTCCAATCAGTTTTTTGCCTCGAATCCGGATATCATCGCCTAACCCAACCGATTTGAACGAGTCGGACTCAGATTGTAACATTTGAACTTTAATTTGTGCAATTTCTTCTTTCAAGTGTTCCGAGTCAGATTGCGGGATATTTTTCTGATTATTCGATTCAGGTTCGATTAAGTTCACTAAAGCGTCTAGCGCATAGCTGCGGATAAGTTTCTTCCAATATTTTTCAAGCGTTTCCGATTTATCGAAGATATCTGCACAAACGAACCGGTTGTTGATTGCGACCGCAATTCCTTTTTGACCCGATTGAAATGAGAGTGCTTTAACATAATCATCTAGCGTAACTGTATGATGGATATAAGCGTCGTGTAACGCTGAAGTTGGAGATTCAGTCCGTAAACAATAAAGTATATGGTCAACGATATCCCAGACTTCCGCTTGGTTCGAACGGTATTCCTTGAATACCTTTAAATTTCTATAAACGCTAGCAGCTTTTTTAGCACGCAGATTCACATGTGCTTGGGTTCCTGCGGTTTTAAATTCTGGCGAAACATAGTGCCAGCGATTCGCTTCAACGCAACTGACCGGGATAGGTAGCGATATTTTTTCCGGAACTAAAATAGTAGTGTTGAGAATCCGATTCTGTTTTGCGCCGATTAGTTCTTCTCCGTCAAGTATTAGGATTTTATGATCGGAGTTATTGGTAACTTTCAGGATAGGAACAATTCCGCCATCAGAAACTTCGGAAATGGTCAGAAACTGCTTTTCAAACGCTTCATCTAACGTTATATAGGGAATAGCGGGATTGCCGTTTTCTGGATAGGTTATGGGGAAAAGCATCAGGTTGCGATGATTGAGAGGAGCGCTGAACTCGAGCTGATTGATGAATTTTTCGATTACAGAATGCAAAGGCATAGGATTCACCTCCTTTCACCGGTGTTTACCGAATACAGTATATATTATACCACATAGTATACTATTTGTCAAGAGGTAATTTAAAAAATTGTATACTTTTTAGTAAATATTTTGCATTTTTTGTTGACACCAATATATTCTCTATGCTACTCTATTATGGAGTAAAGGATTGTAATTTATGACATTTGGGCAGTATATTCGACATTTGCGAAAAGCCAAAGGATTATCGCTAGATGAAATCAGTAATAAACTAGCGATAACGAAGGGGTATCTCAGTTTCATCGAACGAGGGATAAAACGTCCGCCGAAAGATGAAATCGTTCGCGGATTAGCGGAGGTGCTTGGTGAAGATGCAACCCAGTTATTATATCTAGCGCATCAGGAGAAAGTTCCCCAAGAAATACATAATATAACCGGAAAAATTGAAGAACTCCATCAGTTAACCGAAGAGCTGAAATCTTTGGTGGTGGAACCTGAAAAAATGTTTTTAATACACGGTAAAAGGTTAAAGAATAAAAAAAAGCCGGATAAGTTTAATGAAAGTTTTAATGATATTCTATTTCTCCAAAAGGATACCAACCAAGAAAAGGAGTCGAGGATTCCCCAAGAAGAACCATATTTTCTTCGTAACCTTAGATTTATTGCTAACTATCATCGTCCCATTGCAATAGAAATAGAAAATAAACTCCGGGAGATTGAGCGAACAATCGAATTTTTAGCGAAACGATTGCCAGCGTATCCCCAGAGTATTCAAGCGATTATCGATGAATTGATAGATCTAACGCCGAGAGACCTAGCCTATATATTAAGCGTCATTCGAGCGTATAAGACGGAAGTCCTGAATAAAAATAAATGCCGAATTGTAGAAAAAGACATAAACTCGTAAAAACCACTTGACAAATAAATAAATTTAATCTATAATATTTGTTCTTGCTGAAATTTTGACACTGAAAATATCGGGATTTCTTCAGCGAACCCGGATAATTTTCGCGACGTCGTAAAGTAGCAAACTAAAATTTCTTTAACAGAACGCCATAGTAATTTTATTACTTGTTAGTTCAATTTTACAATTATTATTACTATTACTTGAAGTATATTTATGCCAACGATTAATCAACTCGTACGCGGAATGCGTAAAAAAGTAGTTTATAAAGCTAAAACTCCGGCGTTAACTAAATGTCCGCAACGGCGGGGGGTTTGCGTTCGGGTATACACCCAAACACCGAAAAAACCCAACTCAGCGTTACGAAAAGTCGCCCGGGTTCGGCTAACGAATGGATTTGAGGTAACCGCATATATTCCTGGAGTAGGTCATAATCTTCAGGAACATAGTATTGTCATGATACGCGGTGGTCGTGTCAAAGATTTGCCCGGTGTCCGCTACCATATAATTCGCGGTACCCTTGATGCTACCGGTGTGGAGGGACGAAACCGGGGTCGGTCAAAGTACGGAACGAAAAAACCGAAAAAATAGTGGCTGATACCAAAAAGCAGGAAGCCAGAGTCCAGAAGCAATAAGGACGTAAGCATACTGCTTTTTTTATGTCAATAGATTATAGTCGGATATATATAGATAACTAAAAAATTATAATCGAGTATCAATAAAGTTAAGGTTAACCGATTATGCCAAGAAAACCATATAAACCCCGCGGAGAAGTTATTCCGGACTTAAAATTTGACAATCGCGTGGTAGCGAAATTTATCAATAATTTGATGCGCTGCGGAAAAAAGAGTGTTGCAGAGCGGATATTCTATCGTGCTCTTGAAATCATTCAGCAGAGAACGAACGAGCCGGGATTGAAAGTATTTAAAGCGGCAATGGATAATGTGAAGCCATTGGTTGAAGTTCGGTCACGGCGTGTGGGTGGAGCGACTTATCAGGTTCCAACTGAAGTCCGACAGAATCGGAAACAAGCGTTAGCGATTCGCTGGTTAATCCAGTATGCACGAGAACGTAAAGGGAAACCGATGGAAGAGCGGTTAGCAGAGGAAATTATTGATGCGTCAAAAAATCAGGGTGGCGCAATTAAAAAGAAAGAAGATACACATAAAATGGCGGAAGCGAATAAAGCGTTTGCGCATTTCCGCTGGTAGGTATATAAGGTTAAGGATTAAATCGCAAAGCAAAGTAGTAGCTAAGTATTATGCCAAGGGAATTTGAGTTAAATAAACTACGAAATATTGGGATAATGGCGCACATTGATGCCGGGAAAACGACTACGACTGAACGTATCCTGTATTATACTGGTAAAATCCATAAAATGGGCGACGTTGATGATGGGTCAACCGAAATGGATTGGATGATACAGGAAAAGGAACGCGGGATAACGATAACCGCAGCGTCAACTTCTTGCGAATGGAAAGGGCATCAGATAAATATAATCGATACGCCAGGTCATGTAGATTTTACCGTTGAAGTAGAGCGGTCAATTCGAGTATTAGATGGGTCAGTAGCGTTATTCTGTGCGGTCGGTGGAGTTGAACCGCAATCGGAGACTGTCTGGAGACAGGCGGATAAATATCATGTTCCCCGGATCGCGTTTGTCAATAAAATGGACCGTGTAGGTGCTGATTATTTTGGAACGATTGAGATGATGAAAAAACGGCTTGGTGCCCATCCTTTACCAATTCAGATTCCGATTGGAGTAGAAGATAGTTTCTGTGGTGTAGTTGATTTGGTTACCGAACAAGCTTACGTCTGGACAACCGATGAACTCGGTGCGATATTTGAAATTCAACCGATACCAGCGAATCTAAAAGCGCAAGCGAAACAAATGCGAGATAAAATGCTCGAAAGTTTAGCGGATATCGATGAAACCATATTACATAAATTTTTAGAAGGAAGTTCACCTACCGTTGAAGAAATAAAGTTAGCCATTCGCAAAGCGACAATCGCTGCGAAATATACCCCGGTTCTTTGCGGATCATCATTTAGAAATAAGGGGGTTCAACCGTTATTAGATGCAATTGTAGATTATATGCCGTCTCCGCTGGATATGCCGGCTATCTCAGGTATAAATCCGATAACGAATGAAAAAGAAACAAGGGTTCCGGATGATTCCGCACCGTTTGCCGCGTTAGCATTTAAGGTCATGACCGACCCGTATGTCGGGAAATTGACCTATTTGCGAGTATATTCCGGAACATTAACTGCTGGTTCGTATGTCTATAATGCTACCGACCAGAAAAAAGAACGGATAGGCCGTATTCTGCAGATGCATGCGAATAAACGGCAGGATAAAGAAGTCGTATATACTGGCGATATCGTCGCCGCAGTTGGTTTGAAACATACCGGAACCGGAGATACCTTGTGCGATGAAGAACATCCGATAATTTTAGAAGCAATGACGTTCCCAGAACCGGTTATCTCCGTGGCTATTGAACCGAAAACAAAAGCTGACCAGGATAAACTCGGGAGTAGTTTAGCGCGATTAGCTGATGAAGACCCGACGTTTCGCGTCTCAGTCAATGAGGAGACAGGACAAACAGTGATTTCCGGAATGGGAGAATTACATTTAGAAATTCTCGTTGACCGGTTAACCCGGGAATTTGATGTAGCAGCGAATGTCGGTCAGCCGCAGGTCGCATATCGTGAAACGTTAAAACGCGCGACTGAAGCTGAAGGGAAATTTATTCGGCAATCCGGTGGTAAGGGACAATATGGACATGTCTGGTTGCGAATTGAACCGATGGAACCAGGGTTCGGATTTGAATTTGTAAATGAAATTTATGGCGGAGTAATTCCTAAAGAATATATCCCAGCGATTGAAAAAGGTGTAATTGAAGCAATGGAATGTGGCGTGTTAGCTGGGTATCCCGTGGTAGATGTTCGGGTAACCTTATTTGATGGCAGTTATCATGAAGTTGATTCTTCGGAGTTAGCGTTTAAAATCGCGGCGTCAATGGCGTTTCAAGAAGGGGCAAAACGATGTCAGCCGGTGTTGCTCGAACCGGTTATGGCAGTTGAAGTGGTTATGCCGGAAGAGTTTATGGGTGATGTAATTGGAAATATCAGTTCGCGTCGGGGACGAATAGTCGGTATTGATAAACGCGGAAATGCGCAAATTGCCCGAGCGATTGTTCCATTAGGTGAGATGTTTGGGTATGCGACGACATTGCGGTCATTGACGCAAGGTCGAGCGAATTATACGATGCAATTTTCCCATTATGAGGAAGTACCACGACATATCGCTGAGAAGCTGGTACTTCAATCAGGAGGAAGTTTTCAAAACACTTAATATTAAAATTTCGAAATTCGGAATTTGAATATCGAAATAAACTAACAATATCCATTTAGTTTTGACATTCGATATTCGAAATTCGGGTTTCCAACGGAGTTAGTTTTATGGCGAAGCCGAAGTTTGAGCGGACGAAGTTACATGTGAATGTGGGTACGATAGGGCATATTGATCATGGGAAGA
>JAOAEQ010000028.1 GCA_026416715.1 bacterium | reverse complement strand
AGCAAGGGTTACGGTTCGCCATTCGGGAAGGAGGCCATACCGTCGGCGCAGGCGTGGTCAGCGAAATCATTAAATAAAACAGGAAATACGGATGGTATCAAATTGTCTTTTTCGAAATCAGTCCAGATAACTTTGATTGCACCAATAGATTATGAGAACAGCAATAACCTTAGCGTGTAGTGAATGTAAACGAAGAAACTACCATACAACAAAAAATAAGAAAAAAACGCAGGATAAATTAGAAATAAAGAAGTTCTGTGCCTGGTGTGGAAAACATACTATCCATAAAGAAACCAAGTAAATTTCAAATCCAAAATCCCTAAGTCTAAATATCGATAATGTTAGTCATTACTGTAAATTCATTTGGATTTTGGATTTTATAATTTAGGCCAGTAGCTCTAATGGTAGAGCGCCGGTCTCCAAAACCGGGTGTTGGGGGTTCAAGTCCCTCCTGGCCTGCCAGATAACAAACTTTCGCAAAGTAGCGTAAGATTAACACTAGCGATAATAAACATCTGATATAGGAAATGAAATAGACGCATAGGCATCTGCGGTTAGCTAGAATACAATTGTATTCTAATCGGTGAATATTTATTTTTATGGCAAACGAAACTAAGGAAAAAAAACCGAATATATTTGTAAGAATAAAAATTTTTCTTCGCGAAGTTAAAATCGAATTACAAAAAGTAGCTTGGCCAGATCGAAAATCAGTCGCTGGGTCAACTGGTGTAGTAGCGATATCGGTGGTGATAACTTTGATATATTTATATCTCCTTGATATTGCGTTATCAACTGTATTAACTTACCTGTTTCGTTAATCAAATTACCAGCGAATTCGAATTCTCAGAGTCAGATATATCGGTAGTATAAGTATAATACTATAACCACTGGTTAACGTGGTATAATTCAATTTTGGTTTAGATTTAATCGAGTTAATTATGGCAAAACAATGGTATGTTGTCCACACTTATTCCGGACATGAAAATAAAGTTAAGATGAAACTAGAAGGATTTATTGCGGAAAAAGGACTACAAGAACGAATCAGTCAAATTATTATCCCTATGGAAAATGTTGCAGAGGTAAAAGAAGGGAAACGAGTTACCACCGCCCGGAAATGCTTCCCAGGATATATATTATTAGAAACCGATTTAGATGAAATAACTTGGAAAGAAATTTGGAGTGAAATTCGCAGAAGTATCTCGGGGATAACCGGATTCCTTGGCAATGTTCGTCCGGAAGAGTTCCAGCAAATTAAAGAACTAATGGAAGACAAAGGGGAAAAACCAAAAGCAAGACAAAAGTTTCAGATAGGTGATATGGTTCGTGTTATTGAAGGGAGAAATATAGATTTAGTCGGTAAAGTAGAAGAGGTTGATGAGGAAAAAGGGAAATTAAAAATTGCTATTTCGATTTTAGGTCGGACAGTATCAACTGATGTCGATATTTTACAGGTTGAACGCGTGGTTTAACTTCCCGTTAATACTAAATTTTATTCTTTTCCATGGAGGAGTGTGAAATAATTTATGGCAGCTCCGAAAAAAGTAGTCGCTCAGGTTAAATTACAGGTTCCGGCTGGACAAGCTAATCCGGCACCGCCGGTTGGTCCCGCTTTAGGACAGCATGGAATTAATATTATGGAGTTCTGCAAACAATTCAATGCAAAAACTCAAGGACAGGAAGGAATGATTATCCCAGCAATAATCACCATTTATGCTGATCGCAGTTTCAGTTTTGTCTTAAAGACCCCGCCGGTATCTGTCCTTTTGAAACGTGCGGTAGGTATTGCAAAAGCGTCGGGGGATCCGCTCAAGAATAAAATTGGGAAAGTAACCAAAGCGCAGGTTAAAGAAATCGCCCAATTAAAAATGCCGGATTTAAATACGAGTTCTCTCGAAGCAGCAATGCGAATGGTTGAAGGTACTGCACGGAGTATGGGAATTGAAGTTGTATAAGTGGTTTTGTATTCTGGATAACAAATAATTTTGGGAGGCGACTCGGTTCGCCGCTCGGACCAAAAGGAGAACATAAGATATGAAACGAAGTAAACGGTATCAAGCAATAGCGAAATTGGTTGATCGCAATAAATTATATCAATTAGAAGAAGTTCCTGCTCTCGTGAAAAAAATAGCTACGGCAAAATTTGATGAAACAATTGAACTAGCGTTAAAGCTTGGAATAGACGCAAAACAAGCTGACCAAATGGTTCGTGGCACCGTTTCGTTACCAGCAGGAACCGGGAAATCGGTTCGGGTATTAGTCTTTGCTAAAGGAGAAAAACTTAAAGAAGCGGAAGCAAGCGGTGCGGATTATGCTGGTGCTGAAGATTTAGTGGATAAAGTTAGTAAAGGATGGACAGATTTTGATGTTGCCATTGCTACTCCGGATATCATGCGCGACGTTGGTAAGCTGGGAAAAGTGTTGGGCCCGAAAGGATTAATGCCGAACCCTAAAACGGGAACTGTAACGTTCGAGGTAGCTAAAGCAATCAAAGAGTTTAAAGCTGGTAAAATTGAATATCGAACCGATAAAGCCGGAATGATAACGGTTCCGATTGGAAAAACATCGTTTCCGGAATCCGGGATTCTCGAGAATCTAAAAGCGGTTTTCGATGCGATTCTAAAAGCGAAGCCCGCAGCCGCTAAAGGAACCTATTTAAAAAGTGCAACGGTTAGTACGACTATGGGCCCAGGAATCAAAATTGATGTTGCCAAGATTCCTGCATTGTTAGCTAAATAGATTGTATGATGTAAGGTATGCCGAATAGAAATGAAACCAAATTTCTATTCGGCATTTTTTTTGGTTGCAATTTAATAATCACAGTCGGTAAGGTAAAAAAACTAGAAAAAATAATCCTGATGTGCTAATCTTAAAGGTAGGAAGAACCGAAATTTCACATCCGTTTTATACGGATTAAATACATTTGAAATGAGAACGAAAGAACTAAAAGTGTAAAATCTAAAAAATAAAATACAAATTTTGTTCCTATGTTCTTTCGTTCCACCATTCTTGAGTTAGCATTATTGTGAATTGTTGCATTGATACTCTATGGTCACCTATTTAGGCATAATCCATTTCGCAGTTGAATTCTATGTATTCCTGATATGTTTTTCAATTGCGTTTATCAGCTGGCAGATATATCTTCGGCAGAAGAATATCGCCATGTTATTGCATTCCTTCGGATTTACTGCTATCGGATTGAGCGGATTGATTCATTCAGCCAATTTGCAAGGTGATACGTATCTCGGCATAATGTTTTTCGGTCGGATTTTAGGCTATATATTAATTGCGATTGCGATAGTTCATCCTGACCGAAACTTGATACGATTTCGAGCGATTTTCCCGTCAATAATGTCGCTGCGGAGTCCTTTGTATACTTTTGCTGGGTTACTCTGTGCGCTGATTGCTTACCGAGCTTATACCGATTATAAATCGAACAAAAGTCGTTTCTCTGGGTTCATATCCGTATCGTTTATTCTAATAGCAATCAGTGAATTCCAGTTTGCATTTAGTGCATTGTATGATTTCAATTGGGTACTTGCCCATGGATTTAAACTCCTTGGATTTACTGCGCTTGGTTATTGTTTCATAAAACTTCCACGGTTAAAAATTCAAGATAAACTATATACGGTGCTACGGAATCTAGTTCTATTAACAATCGCCATCGCTTCGGTTCCGATAACTACCGTTCTAATGCAAAATATTGAACTCGAGGTTATCCAACGAACAGAAACGCAATCCCAGCGAATTCTAGAAAGTATTGACCAAGATAAACAACTAGTCCTTGCAAATACAAAATTGATTGCAATAAGCTCCAACCTTACCTCAATGTTAGGAACAAATCGAGAGAAAGAAATACAGCATATCTGCCGAATAATGGAAAAAGAAACAAAACTAGACTTTGTGTATATTTTTAATTCTGACCAGCGGTTAATTGCTCAGGTAACTACCGAGACGTTATTGCGGGGAAGCCCTAATACCTGGTGGTTGATTCGGAAAGCCGCGTCTGGTCAAAGCGTGGTGGAATTATTAGAGGGAAATAACGACCAACTATTGATAGCCGGTGCGGTACCAATTAAGAATCGAGAGCAAATTGTTGGGATAGTAGTTGCCGGATACATTATCAATGATAAATATCTTGAACGAAAAACGAAAAAATCACCGATTGCCACTGCCATATATATATGGAATCGGGCGGTTGCGTCTACAATCCAAGGGCAAAAAATACTATGGTCGGAAGAAATGCCGACCATCGTTAATATGGTTTATGCGCAACGGAAACCATATACCGGCCGAATCGGGAACAATGGACAGCGGGGTTATTATGCGAGTTTTGTGCCTTTGCTAGGGACACATTCCCAGCCAATCGGAATGGTATTTACCGGGATCCCCACCCATGAAATTGAATTCCAGCGGAATAACCTATTAATAATTATCGCCGGGGTAGCAGTATTATTTGTTTTACTAGCTCATTTTATTGCTTGGTATCTAGCGCGTGGGATAACTACCGATTTAGAGTTACTCAGTGCGGCTGCATGGGAAGTGATGCATGGTAATCTGGATGTTAAGCTACCGGTATCCGGCGGAGATGAGTTGGAAGATTTAGCAACAGTGTTTAATGATATGATCGCAAAATTAAAGGAAATCGACCAGTTAAAATCTGATTTCTTCAGTTTTATGAGCCACGAACTCCGTACTCCACTCACTGCAATTCTTGGCGCCGCAAATCTGATTCGCGATGGTATGGCTGGTGATGTTACCGAATCCCAGCAGAAATCACTGCAGTTAATTATTAAAAACACCCAACGGTTAACCCGGTTGATTAATGATTGGCTAGATATTGCAAAAATGGAAGCCGGAAAAATGCCTTTCAATCATCAGGCGGTCGATATGCATCAGTTGATTAACGATACCCTTCTAACTTTTACACCGTTAGCAAAAGAAAAACAGATTGATTTACAGTTTATCCCATTGAGTGAAAAAATAATCCTTCACGCTGACCCTGACCGGCTTATGCAAGTTCTCGCCAATTTGGTCGGCAATGCGATCAAATATACTGGGGAACATGGTAAGGTGACTATTACAGAAGCTATTCGTGAAGTAACCGAGTTCGGTTCATCAGTTAAATATTTAGAAGTTAGAGTTCAAGATACCGGCATTGGAATTCCGAAAGAGCATCTTGAAACAATTTTCGATAAGTTCCATTCGGTTCGTCTCCCACAAGAACATAAACCTAATGGAACCGGCCTTGGATTAGCTATTAGCCGGTTGATTATCGAATCGCATCATGGGAAAATCTGGGCGGAAAGCGAACTCGGTAAAGGTAGTACCTTCATTTTCCGCTTACCAATGTAAACAAAGCAAAAAGCTCTCTCTGTGGAACGGGCGCTTTGTTAGAACTTTGAATTTATTTAAATTACCATTGTTTCCAACCATTAGATAACCCTGCACTACGCATCGCGCGTTCTGCAATAGAATATTCTTCACGGGTTATTCTCCGGGAAAGTTCGGGAAACCGATGCGCTTTATTTGCTGGGAAATATTGGCTCATTAAACTAATGTAGGTTTCTTTCGAAACCTTTTCCGCGATAAACTGAAACACTGCTTTGCTGTCTGCTAATCCGTTTGGCAGAACCAGATGGCGAACCAAAAGCCCGCGATATGCGACCTGTTCAGCATCAAGTTTCAATACACCTACCTGCCGATGCATTTCAATCAGCGCCGTTTGGTTTACCGCAACATAATTTTTAGCGTTAGAATATTTCCGTGCAATTTCATCTCGTCCGTATTTCGCATCCGGCATATAGATATCGAAAATATCCTCCAGCAATTGCAAGGTTGATAGCGAATCATATCCCCCAGAGTTATATACCAGCGGTAGCGACAATCCTTTCCGAACAGCAATAACTAACGCTTCAACAATCTGAGCGATAACATGGGTTGGACTAACGAAATTAATATTATGTGCACCGGATTCTTGCAGTGAAATCATCATATTCGCTAATTGCTCAATTGACACTTCGGTTCCTTCACCTTGTTGACTGATAGAATAATTCTGGCAGAAAACGCAGGCTAGGTTGCAATGGGCAAAAAAGATTGTCCCGCTACCACGATGGCCAGATATTGGCGGTTCTTCCCCGAAATGCAGGTTATAACTCGAGACCACTGGCAACCGACCGGTTTTACAGAATCCTATTTCTCCTTTAATTCGGTTAACCTGACAGTTTTGCGGACAGAGATTGCAGTTCGATAATCGGTTAACTAACTCCTTTGCACGGTCAACTAATTTTCCCGAAAGATATAAAGTCAGATATTTGGGTCGATATACCATAATTTCGGCTGGTTACAAAAATGTTCTATAAGCGGAGAAGAATCGGAATTGAACCGATCAATTCCGATTCCTCTCCACTGTCGCACAGCAATAAAGTTGTTGGTTCTTTCAAGTTGGTAGATATAATTACGGCTACTTTTTTTCCAAGGGAATAGTAAGTACGAATAAAATAGCGGCGATAAACGCTAAACTTGCTCCAAATAAAAATGCTGGGATAACTCCAAATATTTGCCAGATAATGCCCATCAGAAGACTTGCAGGTAACGCGGCAATGCCGATAGCAAAGTTGTAGAGTCCATAAGCTGTTCCTCGGAGTTCGTTCGGCACCAAATCGGCTACCAAGGCTTTTTCCGTTCCTTCGGTAAGCCCGAAGAAAAAGCCGTAGACCGCAAATAGTAACCAGATATGCCATGCCGCTGAAGCATACGCAAATCCGAAATATACCAGAGCATAAACCAGCCATCCAGCGATGATAACTTTTTTCCGACCAATGTTATCGGAAAGTATTCCACCTGGCATCGAACTTACCATTTTAACGATATGCAGAACAACCCAGAGAATCGGTAATAACGCTACCGGAACTTCCAGACTTTTCGCCCGAAGTATCAGAAACGCATCGCTTGAATTCCCTAAGGTAAACAAGATAACAATAACGAGAAACCATTTGAATCGTTTATCAAACGGCTTGATGGATAATGAAATCTTTTTAATTTCAGCGGTTAGTTCTCCTTTAGCAGGCGTATTCTCGCTCTCCGAACGGCGGGAATTCGATTTAGGAACACTTTCTGTAACAAACAGCGAGACAACAAACAATGAGATAATTCCGGGAATTGACGCTAATGCGAACACTAACCGATATTGATTCGGCATTAGGGCAAGTAGACCGAACGCTAACAAGGGACCGAGCACCGCTCCCGCATGATCCATACCCCGATGGAATCCAAACGCTTTTCCGCGGTCAGATTCGGAACAGGAACTGGCTACCAGTGCATCTCGTGGCGAAGTCCGAATCCCTTTGCCGACACGGTCAGCAAAGCGGATTGCTAGAATATGCCAACCTGCGGTAGCGAGCGCAACTAACGGGCGCGTAACCGAAGATAAACTATATCCAATAAAAACGAGTGTTTTCCGTTTTCGCAGTTTATCCGAAATCCAGCCGGAAAAGAATTTAACGATACTTGCGGTAGTCTCCGCTACCCCTTCAATTAATCCGACGAAAGAATAACTTACCCCAAGTATCGTGGTCAAAAATACCGGCAATAACGGATATATCATTTCGCTACTTACATCCGTTAAAAAACTTACGAACCCTAACGCAATAACATTTCCACTTAATCCGAAAATTCCTTTTCTCTTTTTCTGTTGCGGCGTAGTAGCGACCTGACGGAATATTGGCATAGATAGTAAATCATACCATTAAGTGCGATGGGTTATCAATGGCAAGGAAGAGCTTGGCTAAAGTCGGCGGAAAGAAATTTACCCGCAGACTTAGCGAATCCCACGGTGAAAAATCTCTATTTTACTATTCCGGTTATCCGGTTATCAAAATAGGGAGAGCTGGTCAGCTTGAGTTTCGGTTTCTTTCGGGAAGATAGAAATAATCCCATATTCGCCGTCGTAACCTGGCTGGATAGTTAACTGTCCCTTTCGGACTTTCATAATTCCTTCGATAATTTTAGATGGCATTCCGCCACGTTTGAGTTCTTCTTCAGATAAGTCCAGCAGAATATGGAATTCGTTCTGGAAAGTAGACACCAATTGCTGATATTGATTCTGGACTGCAGCGGTTCCCGGTGCTTTTCCAAAAGCTTCAGCAATAATCTCCTCTAACGGAACCAGATTTTTATACGGGATAGCGTTCTGTGGAATAAAACCTTCATTTCGGTCAGCAAGTTGTTCAACACGATACATCACTCCGACCGTAACCGATTTCTTGCATACCGGACAAATCCCGTTTAGTTTCCTCGTTTCTTTTGGTGCAAACCGCTGCTGGCACACCCGATGTCCATCGTAATGATATTTTCCCTCTTCAGGATAGAATTCGATGGTATAGAGAAATTTCGATTTATCTTTCTGTTTAATTGCATCAGTCACTGCTTGATACGAGAGCTCCGGCAGGTCGAATACGTTCGCTTCCCTACCCAAGCGCGTTGGAGAATGCGCATCCGAATTCGAAATCAAGGTTATGGTATCGAGTGCAGATAATCGCCAGTTCATCGCCGGGTCACTGGATAACCCGGTTTCAATTGCATAAATATATTTCGCCTGGTCTCCGAAACATTCTTGGATACTATCGAATCCTGACATTGACCCGAAGATTGAATACCACGGAGTCCAGGCATGCGCCGGGATAACCATACATTCCGATGAGATATCCAGCACTAATTTAACCAAATCTGCGCCGGAAAGTGATAACATTGGCCTTCCGTCAGAGGTTAAACTGCCGTAATTCGATAGTTTCCGATTGAGTTTATCAACGACCTCGAAACTAGGCGCAAAAATCAGGTTGTGCACGCGTTTCCCCACGTTTTTCCAAGTCCAGAGATTAGAAATTTCTGTCGTTAAGATGAACACGGTATTATCGTATTCAAATAAACCATCACCACGTGGTTTCAGCTTCAGTTTCAACGTTGAAAGCCAGACCGGATGCGTGAAATCGCTGGTACCAAGCAAGCTGATACCTTTCCATTTCGCCCATTGCGCCAGCTCGGGGATATCCATATCTTTGCTCGTCGCTCGGCTATATTTCGAATGAATATGGAAATCGACAATAATTCGCATAGGTAACATTCATTGTAGCATAATATCGTTGTAATTTCATGGGAAGTTTTTGCATTTATCTTGGCAATTTAGCGAGAACGATAGAAACATCAGCCTCACAACACCCTACATTGAATAAGACCGACGACGAAAGCTAAACTAGCGTTACTTATTCGCATAATCCTACTGTATAATATATGTTCAAAAAGAAACGTTCTCTACCCAACGTTAGTTGCAGGTGGTAATCTTTAAAGTTAAAACTCTATACCCTATTAGCTAAAGCTAAGTCGAAAAAACCACATCGAAAACGAGGTACTAATAATTTCCGTATGAAAAAGATTATCGAAGTTGCGCTAGCTGCAGCGCAAGAAGCAGGCGAAATCCAGAAGAAGAATCTTGGGAAGATAATTAGAGTTATGTATAAAGGTGAGGTGAATGTCGTTACTGAGGTTGACCATCTCTGCGAGAAAAAGATAACCGACCGGATTCGCCGTTCGTTTCCCGACCATCAGATTCTTGCTGAAGAGGGAACGACCGGTGCGAAAGATTCTCCGTATAAATGGATTATAGACCCACTGGATGCAACGGTTAACTATGCGCATGGACATCCGACATTCTGCGTTTCAATTGGCGTCGAAAAAGATGGAGAAATTATCTATGGCGTAGTCTATGCGCCGATGTTAAATGAACTATTTACTGCAGAAAAAGGTAACGGTGCATTTTTAAATGGAAAACGTATCCACGTTTCCAAAACTCCGGATTTAATTCATGCGCTAGTTTCAACTGGATTTTCTTACGATTTACGGGAAAATCCTGGGTACGATTTTGAAAATTTTTATACTATTTCAATCAACTGTCAAGGGGTACGACGCGACGGTTGTGCGGCATTAGGGTTATGCTATGTAGCAATGGGACGGTATGACGGACTTTGGCAATCGCAACTCTACCCTTGGGATACCGCCGCTGGAACGCTCATGATAACTGAAGCTGGCGGAAAAGTAACCGATTTTAAAGGAAAACCATTCTCGATATATCAACAGGAAATCCTGGCAACTAACGGCGGAAAAATCCATTCCGAAATGATGAATCTTCTCAAAAGCAGGAAAAAATAGTTGTTTCCTAAACTCAAATGAAAGTTAATATTCACTATGCTAGATGCTAAATTTAAAATGAAAAGTGAATATTACGACGCAATGATAGACTGGACTGCTCGGTTAACACGCGAATTGCCATTCTATCAACAGCTATTTACGCAGTATAAAGTTAAAACCGTACTCGATTGTGCCTGTGGTAGTGGTCGGCATGCGGTAGCGTTTGCAAAACTTGGCTTCGAAGTTATCGGCGCTGATATCAGCGAACCGATGTTAGAACAAGCTCGAAAGCTCGCAAAAAAAGAACGGGAAACGGTTGAGTTCGTTTATGCGGATTTCAAGCGGTTAACCGAATATATCCCTTGCAGATTCGATGCAATCGTTTGTGTTGGAAATTCACTGGTGCAACTACAGAATCTTAAAGAATTGAATACTACGCTTCAAGAGATGCACGATATCCTTAATCCGAACGGGATACTGATTGTTCAGATATTAAACTTTCAACGATTGATGAACCAGAATATTACACCGATGCCATTGCGTACAGCGAAAGTCGATGGGAAAGAACTTTTATTTCTCCGATTATACAGTTTCCCACCCAGAAAAGCAAATCTCGATGTGTTCACGTTCATCAAACAGCAGGGCAAATGGGAGATGAACCGGCATACCACCGAACTTCTGCCGTTAACCAAACCGAAGTTGCTTCACTCATTACACACCGTTGGATACCGCAAACTTAAGTTCTACGGCGATTTTACCTTCTCACCATTCAACGAGCAGGTTTCTTCAGACCTTATATTCGTTGCACACCGATAACCTGCAAATTTGCGGTTGTTTTATTCCAATGGATACGCTTCTATGGGGCGATAACCTTATATACCACATCGTGTTCTCGCGCATGGTCAATAACTTTTATCCCGATAGTTTGTCCTTTCGTCGCAACTTGTACCGGTTGATGTTCAATTTGCATCGAATCTACTTTCTGCGTGAAATCGCTCGTATGCCCTTTAATGTGGATTGTATCTCCGACTTTCAACTCGCCGTCCGTAATATTAATTCCCGCAACCTGCGCTTTACTAAAATAATGCGTTACTACCCCGATTTTTATTTCTTCCATTGTTGATTCACCTCACTTCCCATAAAATCATTGAGTGGAACCTGGGATACTGCTAAAATTTTTGATTTTGATTATACCATAAAAATATGTTTTTTACCTTAACGGAGATATATATTATTCGCATAGAGTTATACCGCTCTCCACAAACTTATTTTTTCCATTTGAATGCAGATGGTCGAATTTCGCTGTTGAACTCAACCCTACTGTAGATTTTATGACTAAATTATTTGACATTATTAGAGAAAGGGTGCTATAGTATATACGTAAATTAACGTGTGCATTATTTGAGAAAGGGGGGATAATCAATGTTCAAAAAGATAATAATTTTAAGTGGTATCCTGCTGTTATCAACCTCGTTAGCTTTTTCAGCGAAGTGGTCGTTATATAAAACTTTTTATGTGGATACCACGATAACGCCCGGCGTTAGCTATATGTGGTTAGCTGCAGATGCGAATAACAACCTGTACGCATCCGGATTTAATAGCAACGCTACTCCTACTCCAATTCATTTCTATAAAATCAGTAATTGGTTGGCTGGCACCCCAACATTTCTCGCATTCGATACTTCAACCATGGCAATGCCACAATATCGTGGCGGATTAGGGATAGCTGTTGATGCGGATGGGAATATCTACGGTGCGGTAGAAACTGGAGCGGCAGCGTCGAGCTACTATAAAATCTGGAATCCGAGTTTAGCGGAAATAACGACGGTGCTAAATCCATCAAGTGGACGTCCGACTGGTATTGCTGTAGATAATGATACCACCAATCCTAAAGGACGGCACTTATTCCATGGTGATTTGTTAAATGGAAAAATTCGCGTGCGGAATATGCTCGACCAATCTATCGCCGGTGGTGCAACATATGACCAACTGAAACCAGGAACCTATCCACGTGATATTGTAATTCAACCGATTGCCGGAACAGATACAATCTATAATCTATGGGTAAATCGAAGCCGGGATATTCTTCGATTTAATAATGTTTCCGGTCGCGCAATCGAAGCGGATATAACCAATATTCTGCAGTATGCATGTGATACTATTGTAGATAACGCTGACCAGAACGCTTCCGGACTTGGAATAGCTTATGATAATGTTAAGAATACGGTCATCTATTCCGGCGGCAGTTTAGTAGGAAGTGGTATTGGACATACGATGCAGATAATCAATGCGACGACTGGCGCGGTCGTGCAAGTACTCGGCGTGCCGGACGAATCAGGAAATGACGATGCTCATTTCAACTTCCCATCTGATGCAGTGGTGGTAACCGCTAGCGGGAAACGATACTTAGTTGTCAGTGATTATGGTAACTGGAGAATGAAAGTGTATTCCTCCGCAATTCCTGTTACCCCGAATACACCTAAAGCGATAAATCCGGGTGGGTCTGTTCTCATTTCAGCAGATACAACCAATACCGTCGGAACCATCACCTGGACAATGAGCACAACCGGATTAGGGCAATTGAGTGCTCTAACTGGACCAGAAGTAACTTTTACTGCCCAAACGGGAAATATCTCCGGGACGTTAACCATTACGGCTACGGATGAAGAAGGTGATACTGGTACCACCGCAGTGATTACGATTACTCCGACTTCAGCGCCATTGATTATAGAGGATAACACTGCGATTGCACCACGTTTCGTTCCGCTTGGCGAGCTGTTTGAATAAAGAGAGGTTTTTCCGGTAGAAGCTGAGATATATTTACAGGCGTTCTAAATCTTGTTAGAACGCCTTTTCTTATTATGACGATACCCGCACCCGAGCTCCGTCTCGGAGTTTATCAAGTTCAGTTCGGGCAACCAGTTCATTTTCTTTCAATCCGGATTTGATAGCTATATATTCTTCATTCCCGGAACCGATTTCGATATATCGTTTCCTGGCAAGACTACGTTCGATAACATATACATAGGATTTATCACCCTCACGTAACACTGATTCTACCGGGATATAAATAACATCATTCTGATTATCTACCTGAATATCAACGTCCGTTGACATACCGATACGCAAGGGAACATCAATCCTAAGCAATTTAAGTTTCACCGCAAAAGTTATCCCTTTTTCTTTCAAATCAGTGGTCTGGGTCGCGATACGGGTTACAATTCCATCAAACACTCGGTTCGGATAAGAATCCATGTATACTTTCGCTGGCATTCCGACCCGAACTTTACCGATATCAGTTTCATCAACATTGCAGGTGACCTGAATCGTATTCATATCCGCAAGGAATAATAATGGGGCTCCTGGGATAATTGTCTCTCCTTCATCTACAAGCTTTTGGGTAACAGTTCCGGAGAACGGCGCATAAATTTGTGTATTATTCAATTGCGCTTGCAACTGTTCAAGAGTAGCTTTTATTTCTTTCACACGCGATTCTGCGGCAGCGATATCTTCATTTGTAGTACGCGATTTGAGTAACCGCAACTGTTCTTGAGCAGATTTAACTTGTGCTAGCGCAACTTCATATTGCGCTTGTGCAGTATCGAACTGATGCGCACTGATTGCTCCATCCTGATATAACAGTTGCATCCGCTGATAGTTTTTCTTAGCCTCATCTAAACTCGCCTGTGCAGCGTTGAGCTGCGCTTCCGCAGCAGCAATTTCTTCTGCTCTCGCACCGCGTTTAACAATCGCTAAATTCGCTTCTGCACCTTGCAGAGCAGCTTTCGCTTGGTGAAGTTGTGCGGTTAATTCTGCGGAATCAAGTTGAACTAATAGTTGCCCCGATTTAACCAGGTCACCCTCTTTCACTTTCACTGCAAGAACTCGACCACCGATTTTGCTGCTCAATTTCACTTTCGTATCAGCTTCAATCGAACCGGAAGCGGAAACAAATGTTATTAAATCGCCTCGTTTAACCGTAAACGCTGCGATTACTATCGGACGGTTCTTTTTCCAATAAATTGCAAAACTAAATAAAACTGCAAGGAGAAGCAGGATAAAAACTATGAATAATTTACTGCTTAATTTCATAATACATTAATGTACGAAGGATCTGCGGTAAACCTAATTTGTCTCCTTTTATCTCACGCTTCGCGTTAAAACTCGGAGGTACTCACTCCAAAACGAAAACGGAGTTACAAACTTTTTTTCTTGTATACCTTGTTACAATCAATTTTATCAATAAAACCATGCTCCATGCTAGGAAACTTATCAACGAAACCAACTTGCCTAAACGAAACGATAACGGTTGATACCTGAACTGTATCTGATGTTTTCCTGGCTCCAATTCTACTGCTCGGAATATCTCTTCATACACCACCATCGCTTTCTTTTTCCCATCAACGGTAACCTGCCAGCCGGGATAAGCGAGTTCACTTAATACTAACAATCCCGTCGAATTATTCGATACACTTACTTCAATTCGGTTTGGGGTATATGTTTCGATATTAATTTCGGTTCTAACGATATTCTCTTGTCGCTGGTCGTGAACAAAATATGCGCGCGGGATAAACGTTTTATTCTGGTATATTTTCAATCGGTCATAAAACACCAAGTCTAAATTCGGGTCGTTCACCTCATTGACGGTTAAAATGTATTTAACATTTAATCGGGATAACATTTGCCAATCACATTTTTCTATTGACGGGATATAGAGAAGTCCCCCTTGATATGACCGTTGCGGGTATCCTTGCATTCGATTGATATAATCAACATAACTCCGTAAGGTTACCGGGTCGTACCCTCGTGTATCATAGATTTGATGTAGCATCGGTCGGTTCGGGCGGAACTCCGCAGTCGGACCGGTTTCCGTCGTATGCATCCAGGAGAGAACCTCATCTAGACAAAGAATGCGATAATAGGTATTATCTGATTTCAGGAACTGCACTTCCGGCGAATTGAAATAATAATTCTCGGCAAATTTTTCTGCTTTATCCGTGGTGATAAACCATACATCGAACGACCATAAATCGCCTAATAAAACTACTATCGGTAGAACTTTTAGATACCAAGTAGCTGTTTTACTTCGCCAGAAAATATAGAAAATACTGCTGGAAATTAAGAATAAACCAAATCCTTTCCATAGTGTATTGATAATGACCTGGAAACGGTTGACCATCGCATCCTGCGGAATCAATGCGGCTAATTGTTCTTTCGGTACCGAGGGTCCATAAAACTCGGATAAAGAAGCTATCTCATTTTGAAATAGCGTGATGATTATGTCTCGTTTAAATGAGTTAAGCACTCCGATAGTTAAGACAATGATTGTTCCTATGAAGCATAAAAAGATAAGATACTTTTTAAGCTCTTTCTTCTCTTGAGCAAACTCAATCAGATTATGTAATCCTATACCGCTTAATATCGCAACTGCAAATGTAACGAACATTAACCACCGCGCTGGACAGCGGAATAAATTGAATCCAGGGAAATAATGGTAGAACAGCCAGTAGAATGGCGTATGCTTCCCGCAGGCGAAAAGCAACGCAATTAGTCCAATTAAAGAAAATAATATGGTCATTTGCGTTCGCCTGGTTCGATAAACTGCATAAATGCTTAGAAGCAGCGGTATTATCCCTAGATATCCAGCGGTTTCAGTGAACCCAGCCAACCCACCCCAGAAAGTATTATCTAGCGGGCTTCCTAACAGCATTGGCGCGAAAAAAAGGAGAAGATATTTCAGCGATAACGAAGCAACGGTTGCAAGTTCATATTGAACGCCACCGGCGCGAGTTGCGGATAATTGGGTTAATTCCCAAGCAGGTATCATCTGGATTGCGGCGAGTGTTCCTGCAACAATACCTCCGGCAATAAACGTTATCCACGGGTACATGAGCGGTTTAAGTTTTCGCTCAGACTGCCATTGAAATACTGTATAGCCAAATAAATAGATACCTAGCGCAAACAAGGTATAATAGGGAACTTGCGGATGACCACATAGAAACTGCATCGCGAGGATAATTGATAGGAAAAGAAATAATATACTTTTTTTCTCACTGATAGTTTTTAAGAATAAATAGAAAATGAACGGAATCCAGGCGTATCCATTAATCATCGTTGAATGTCCAGCGGATAACCGAACAAAGATAAATCCGCTGAACATAAAAACGCTTGCAGAAAAGATGCTTGCGGTCCGGTTCAAATGCAGATATCGCGCCAGAATATAGGTAAACAGTCCCGATAAGAAAATATGCAAAATTAACAGGATACGAAAAGCATTTGCTGGTGAGGTGAAAAAGAAAACCATATCTAACGGATAGAAGATACACGCTTGAAAATTCGCGATAAACGGATTACCACAGAAGGTATACGGATTCCAGAGCGGTAATTCTCCAGCTTGAACCGATTGGACTAAAAATGTTTTCCAGGGATAAAATGCGTTCACCAAATCTAATCCGGAAAAATATTCGTTGTTGATGATTATTTTCCCAAAGAGGAGTAAAACTAAAATTAATAATATACCTATTGCAAACCAATCTTTTTTCATATTCATCGTATGTATCGAATCGCAACGAATTGTATGAACATCTCTACTGAACCAATCGCAATCATTCGGAAGAATCGTTACGTTTTTCTATCCGCACGATAATGGTTATAAACTTTTGTGGGAAATATTTAAATAGCATACATGCCGGATGGCTGGTGAACGGTGGAGATACCATAATATCCGGAAGTAATGGAACCGTTTGCGCGAGCGATTGATATATTTTACTAACCTTATACCGGCTCTGTAAAAAATCTAATTCACCGACTATATTGCCATAAACATTATGGAGTACAATATAGTCTCCTGGTAGCACGTGTTCCCGCGTTTCGAGATTATACGGTTCAACGTTCAATCCTGACCAGAATTCGAGTTTCAAGTTATCCATTCCCGGACGGTAGAGTTCATTTCCGAAAATTCGTGTATCTTTCGGAATCTGTGATTCTTTCAACGCAATTGCCGCACGTTTTATATCTCCGAAAGTATCCCGCTGAAGATAAAGTGAAAATAATGAAAATATAAGGCAACTCATCATTGTAATAACGACAATGGTTTTTTTAACTCGCAACCCTTTTTGTCTTTTCTCTGCATGCTCTGCATTCTCTGCGGTAAATCTAGTTATCCCATACGCTGCGAGTATCAAGAAAAATGGAAATATCGGGATAAAATACCGATACTGGAACGATTCAAATGGTGAATGGATAATGAGCCAAACGACAAAAAGATACATAAAGATAATATTGAATTGGCAAACCGCAGAATCGGTACTTTGGAAAAAACCAGTTTTGCTTTCTGTTCGTCTATTCACCCATTCACCCGTTCTCTGATTCATTGTTATTATCCCATAAATAAAAAGGCTAAACACTAGGTAAGTTAGTTCATACGGGATATAAAGAACAAATGATTCTGCCATGGTTAGATATGACATTATACTAATCACCCAATTTTCACCGGTTCGTTCAGCATATTGCCCGATATGGCCAAATCCGCGCGTTCCTACCCACCAGATGAGAGAAAGCCAAGGAATAATTGCTACACTTGCGTAAGATAAAATTACTCGGTATGGGATACGTGGTACGTCGGACTCAGCTGTATCTAAGAAACCACGACGAATGATATATACAGTTTGGAGTAACAATGGCGGAATGAGTGCAATCCCTTGATATCTGGTTAGACTCGCTAATCCGGCAAAAAACCATGCGAAAGATAAATTTCGGATGTCGGATGTCGGTTGTCGGATGCACAGAATAAAATAGATGCTCCAGATAAAAAACAGGGTAAACAACGAATCCGTCATAATCCGAATATGCCATCGCCAGATTTCAGGCGAGATGGCAAATAACATAGCGGCATAGAATCCGGACTTGGCATTAAACAACCGTTTTGCAATGAGATATATCGGGATAATGCTTAATGTCCCGGCGAGCATCGAGACCAATTTAGCACTGGTCTCTAAATCACGAAATATTAGGGTAAATAGTTGAATCAACCAGGAATATAACGGCGGATAAAACGTATTCTCTTTTGCCGTAGTAAACAAGGTCATCTGGATGATACCATCGGTATACTCGCCAGCGTTCCAGTGTAAGAAAACCAGGCGTGATGCAAGAGTAAATAACAGAATTATCAGCAGAATTTTCTTTTCTTTATCCATAATGTTAAATTAAAATCTTACCATAAAGGGATAAAGGATTAAAGTATACTTCATTATAAGATATAATAAATATAAATAAATCCGAATATCGAAATCTAACCTCCTGAATAATACACCGATAAACAAACTGATAATCGAAAAACAAAATTCGGTCTTTAGGTGTTTCCGTTTTCAAGTTTTTATGGTTATCTTTTTGCTTCGATATTCGAACTTTGAATTTCGAAATTAGGTCTAAACGTTATGGAACAGTTTACTCCGTTAATGCGGCAGTATCATCAGCTGAAATCCCAGCATCCTGATGCAATTCTTTTATTTCGGGTAGGCGATTTCTATGAGATGTTCGGCGATGATGCAATTCTCGGTGCCAAACTGCTGAAACTTACGCTAACGAAAAAACATGTTGGAAAAGATCAAACAGTTCCGTTAGCTGGAGTGCCGCATCATGCGGTTAATGCTTACCTTGCGCGATTAATTAAACAGGGATGCAAAGTTGCTATTTGTGAGCAGATGGAAGATCCGAAATTCGCGAAAGGTGTGGTGAAACGGCAGATAGTCCGAGTAGTTACTCCCGGAACGGTTCTTGAAGGCAGTCTGCTTGATGAAAAGATTAATAATTATCTTATCGCTATCAACCCTAAATTTGATGCTAACCGGATCCAGATAGGATTCGCAATAGCGGATTTATCTACGGGCGAATTTTTGGTAACCGAATTTACTGATACCCCTGATTTGATTAAACTTAAGACTGAACTAGAACGGTTATCACCTCGGGAATGTTTGCTACCCGATTCGTTATCTAAGCAAAGTCCGATGTTCGGACTTTGCTCCCAGCAACCAGCACTGACGGTTTATCCATATCAGGAATATCAATTCGCTTATGATACCGCATATCCGAAACTGACCGCACACTTCCAGACAACAACCCTGAAAGGATTCGGTTGTGAATCGTTACAACTAGCTGTTGGGTCAGCCGGCGCTATTCTTGCCTATCTGAAAGATACCCAGAAAACGGAGTTATCCCATATAACTTCAATAAGAACCTATTCTACGGAAGAATATCTTATCTTGGATGCTACCACCAGTCAAAATCTAGAATTATTTTATACCCAGCGGGAAAAATCGAAATCCGGGTCGCTTTTAGGGGTTATCGACGAAACAATAACCGCAATGGGTGGACGGAAACTACGACATTGGCTTAGCCAACCTTTATTAAATATTGAAAAAATTAAAGAGCGACAGCACGGGGTTCATTTCTTTTATCACGATCATACCTTGCGCCGGAACTTGCGTGAGTTATTAGATAACATTTACGATTTAGAACGGCTTCTTGGTAAAATCGGTTGTGGCGTGGCAAATGCTCGGGATGTTCTTTCCCTTAAAAAATCGTTAGATATAGTTCCTGACATAAACAAGGTACTGACGCAATGTATTCCGCGCAAAAATATTGGAATAGATGAATCGCCCCCTTCCCTTTTACAGCAAACTATAAATTCCCTCGACGATATTCCCGAACTGCGTGATTTAATTCATCGTGCGATTGTTGATGACCCACCGTTATCGGTTAAAGAAGGTGGTTTGATTAAAGATAACTATTTTCCGCCGTTAGATGAACTGCGGGAAATTAGTCGCGGTGGCAAAAATTGGGTCGCACAACTGGAAGCTCGCGAACGCGAACGAACTGGAATAAAATCGCTGAAAGTTAAATTCAATAACGTTTTCGGATATTATATTGAGGTTACCAAACCGAATCTTGCTTTCGTTCCTGCGGATTATGAACGGAAACAGACTACCGCTAATGCGGAACGGTTCACCACTCCGGAACTTAAAGAGTGGGAATCGAAAATTCTCGGCGCTGAAGAGAAAATGGTTGAAATGGAATATCAGCTATTCAGTGAAATACGGGAGAAAGTTATTGCGCAAACGAAACGTATCCAGCAGACCGCAGATGCACTCGCATTGCTTGATGTTCTATCAACGTTAGCGGAAGTTGCGGTCAGATATGATTATTGTTTACCGGAATTGACGGAAGAACCGATTATCGAAATTAAAGATGGCCGGCATCCGGTTATCGAACGGTTCCTGCCGGAACAGCAATTTGTTCCAAACGATACCTATATTGATACCAACGAAAATCGGTTATTGCTGATTACCGGACCGAATATGGCAGGGAAATCAACCTACATCAGGCAAGTAGCATTAATCAGTTTACTAGGTCAAATCGGGTCGTATGTACCGGCGAAATCCGCTAAACTCGGGTTAGTTGATCGTATTTTCACGCGGGTCGGTGCTGCGGATAATTTACTTCGTGGCGAATCAACCTTTATGGTTGAAATGAATGAAACGGCAAATATCTTGCATAATGCTACATCTCGTAGTCTATTAATTCTAGATGAAATCGGTCGTGGAACCAGTACCTTTGATGGCTTATCAATCGCTTGGGCAGTAGCAGAATATATTCACGATATGGTACATGCGCGAACTTTATTTGCTACCCATTATCATGAATTAACCCAACTCGCTTCAGTTCTAGCTGGGATGAAAAATTATAATGTTGCGGTTCGTGAATGGAACGAAAAAGTTATATTCTTGCATAAGATTGTTCCTGGCCCTTGCGATAAAAGTTATGGAATTGCTGTTGCCCGATTGGCTGGACTTCCGCTCTCGGTTATCCAGCGTGCAAAAGAAGTTCTGTTCGATTTAGAAAAATATAGCCGAACTGCGAAAGAAGAACTCGCGGCAACCCATCCGGAAGTAGGAACGAAATCGCCTCAGCCGGAAATGGTCTCCGGAATACAGTTATCGTTCTTCGATTTCGTTAGCCATCCGGTTGTTGACGAACTTAAATCGCTCGATTTATCGAACTTAACTCCTCTCCAAGCGTTGCAGAAACTTCAGGAACTGCAGGAAAAAATAAAACATAAACCCTAATCTACCACCAAGGCTCCAAGCATATTTATTTTTTACATTTTAATGATCCTCTTGATGTCTTAATGCCTTGGTGGGTAGAATTTGACTTGACAATTCCCCTTATTGCGTTTTAATCTAACCTATATTTTGTAGACGTAGGTACACGAATTAACTTTAACGAGGGCAGGTTAATCGAAACCAGTCAAGTTCAATTGCAACCGAAAAATACCCATTGCCATTATGGCAGTAGAAATTGTGTTAGACCGAACGAACTCGAAACTCGTTCGGTCTAACTCTGCTATATCGCCGAACCAAGTAGCACATATACTACCTAGTTTTAAGGAGGTATGTCCTTATGATAATCGCTGCGGAATTGAAACATGGAACTACACTCCGGATAGACAATGAATTATATCGGGTGCTTGAAGTCGAGCATAAATCCGGAACTGCTCAGTTTGCTGGATTTATCCATGCGAAACTTCGGAAGTTATCTACCGGCGCAGAACTCGACCGGAAATTCCATCAGAATGATAAACTTGATGATGTTGAGCTCGAAACTCGGCAATTCGAATATCTCTATGCCACCGAAGAAGAATATTATTTTATGGACCCTGAAACCTACGAACAGGTTTCGCTTCGAAAAGAATTACTGGGCAAATTTGCTGAAAAATTCCTGAAAGAAGGAATGAAACTTCCGATCCAGTTATATGAAGGGAATCCGGTCGGGGTTATTTTACCAGAATTGGTTGAAGTGAAAGTGGTTTCAACGGCAGCAGGAATTCGCGGGGAATCAGATGCAACTTATAAATCCGCTACGCTTGAAAATGGGATGGAAATCTTGGTTCCGCAGTTTATTAAAGTTGGTGATATAGTTAAAGTGAGTTCGCATACCGGGAAATATGTTGAACGCGTGACCAAAAAATAATCTATCACCAAGACACTAAGATACCAAGAAAAAATCTGTATCATTATACTTAGTGCTTTGGTGACTTAGTGGTTTATGTAAAGGTTATTCGCAGAATTCGTTTCGTTCCGGAAGTAACTTTATACTTCTCGTTGATTCTCTTACCCACCACCCAAAGGATATCACCGTTCTTTGCAACGATAAGTGGAATTTTATCGCGTTGCGTTCGCGGAACCTTTTCATCAATAAAGAAATCGTGCAGTTTCTTTTTTCCGGTCATTCCGAGTGGGAAAAAGATATCCCCTGGTTGCCACGTGCGGAGGGTTAATGGAAACTGAATTCTATCTGCGTCAAGCAATGCTATATCATTCTGATTCAAACGGATTTTAGCGGATGCAGACGGAGATGCTGTACGCAATTCGGTCTTAATTTTAATTCCCAACGTCTCGATTTGCGTGGTTCCGGGAACTGCAATCAATTTATTCGGTTGAATAGTTTTCTTTATCGGGTGTTCGAGGTAGAAACATAGATGATCCTGTTCAATCCGAACTGTTAGCTGATGCGGTAAATGCAGCATTAATCCATCTCCACCGGATTTCACTAGTTCAAGTATCGCTTCGATATGTTCGAATCCGAACCCGGATAATGAACCGAGAACCCGTTCAATCGCCTGACGAACGAGATGCCGATGTATTGCCTTATCTAACCGTCGCAATTCGGTTATGTTAAGTGCAATACAATCAGTTCGTTCGCGATTCCATAAACAGGGAAATAACATATTCGCTGCGGAATTAAAATAATCCTGTTCATCGCGGAGAATAGTAGCGGTGCGTAATAACGTCTCCCGAAGATTCGGATTATATTCTTTTTCCAACAGCGGTAGCAGTTTTAACCGAATCCGATTCCGAAGATAGATTGGTTTTAGGTTTGTCGTATCCTGCCGAAACGAGATTTTATGCTGGTTCAGATATTCCAGAATTTCTTTTCTTGATGTTTCCAGTAACGGGCGTATAATATAAATTGGATGCTTGCATTTACATCGAACACTTCTCTCTGTTTGGTACTGGGTACTAGGTACTTCGCTCTGGCGAACGACTGGCATTCCGCTTAATCCTTCCGGTCCGGACCCGCGTAAAAACCACATTACTATTGTTTCAATCTGGTCATCCGCAGTATGACCAAGTGCAATTTTATTCGCTTGTTTCTTAACCGCTAATTCCCAGAGAAACGCATACCGAATCTGTCGCGCCGTTTCTTCCAGCGATTTCTTTTCTTTTTTTGCCAATGCTGGAACATTGACCGATTTAACGAAACATGGAAATTGTAGTTTTTTAGCTAGGGATTGAACGAACCGAGCATCCGCATCCGCTTCTTTTCCGCGAATTTGATGATTGAGATGGGCGATAATTAGTTTCAGCTGGTATTCTTCTCTCAATTCATTAAGACAATAGAGTAACGCGATCGAATCCGGTCCGCCGGAAACACCGATAACGACTTTATCACCGGATTGAAATAACTGATATTTAGCTATGGTTTTCGCCACGTTAGATAAAAGCATGGTTGCATATTCAATACATTGAAATTGCTAAGATTCCTTTACATTACCTTGCATCTTGTGAATAGACTATTTCTCCTCTACATATTGTCATAGATACCGGGATATCTTTTAATTCGGTTGTGGGAACTACATATGGATTTTTTTCTAGAACAACTAAATCTGCTAGTTTTCCCGGTTCAATCGTTCCTTTTAGATGCTCTTCAAACGCAGCATACGCTGCTACTGTAGTATACATACGAATCGCTTCATCAACCGTTACCCGCTGTTGCGGGGAATAATGGTTAACTGCAGAATGAATGCCAAGAAGCGGGTCCATTGGGGTAACATAACTATCCGAACCCCCCGCAATTTTTATCCCGGCATCAAGGATGGTTCGGAACGGATTTGAAAATAAACTTCGTTCAACGCCAAGTCGGGTTGCATAAAGCTGATTCGGTCCGCCCCAGAGATAATCGAATGTCGGCTGCATTCCCAGGATAAGACCGAGTTCAGCTGTTTGCGAGATTTGCTCCGGTCGCGGCAGTTCGTAATGTTCAATCCGATGCCGATGGTCAGCCCGTGGGTATTTCGCTAATACTTGCCGATAGGTTTTTAGGATTTGTTCGATAGCGCGGTCGCCAATCGCATGCATTGAAATTTGTAATCCGGCACAATGTGCAGTTTCTATAAATCTATATAATTGTTCATCCGTGAAATAGAGGACGCCGGTATTTCCCGGGTCGTCGTTGAACGGTTCGGTAACTGCGGCGGTATGAGAACCAATCGACCCGTCAACTAGAATACATCCGCCGATACGCGGGAATCCTTCTTGTTGAACCCGAGCGACATCGCAGGTCTGATGATAGATAATAATCCGTACCGGTAGGGTATCCTGATATTGCATTAATACCGCTAGATTCTTATCCGCAGTTTCGCTCCCACCTTCGAGTGCATGAATGGTGGTTATTCCTTTCGAAATCGCAAATTGCACAGCGGTGGTTAATCCTTTTAACCGCTGTTCATCAGATAATTGACCGAACACTTTTTCATTCGTCTGTCCCACCGCAACTCGGCGCATTATTCCGGTTGGTTCTCCGGTCTGGGTATCTTTTTCATACCCATCGGTTTCAGGAGAAAGCTGAAGCAGTTTCAATCCGGCAGAATTTACTACCAAAGAATGTCCATCTCGTCGTGAAATACAAACTGGATAATCAGCAAGATTTTTATCTAAATCGTATCGGGTAGGAAATCGTTTCTCTTGCAGAACGCTATCATCATACCCATAGCCAATAACCCAAGTTCCTGGCGGTAGATGTTTCGCGAAGTTCGCTAGTTTATCCTGTATTTCCGCAATAGAATGCGCTTCGCTTAAATCTACACCAAGCGTATCAATCCCAGTATCCGTGAGATGAACGTGGGTATCAATAAAGCCAGGTAGAACGGTTTTCCCGTGTAGGTCAATAACTTGATTTGCAGATTGATAGTGCGTTAATAAATCGCGAGATGTTCCACAAGCAACAATTTTTTCATTTCGCAAAAATACCGCTTCACATCGCGGGAGTTTTTCGGATAACGTAAGTATATTCCCATTGAATAATAAGATATTCTTATCCATATTATATTATCCTCTCTTAGCAAGCACAATATATGCAAATTTGAAAATTGATTACCCAGCGTGGTATGGTTACTATTTCAGTAACCTTATCATTTTTAATCTGTAAACTCATTATAAAAATTCGAAAAATAGTGTATCATAGAATAGAATGGTTAAGCATTATGACGACTAGTCCGCAAACTATACCTTTTATTATTTTAATCTCAATTGGTATCGCTGCAGTCCATGCTATGATTCCAACCCACTGGCTTCCCTTTATATTAGTTGCTCGCGCACAACAATGGACGCTACGCAAAATGCTATCCGTTGTATCGCTCGCTGGACTCGGTCATGTTGGAAGTACTACTGTCGTCGGTTTTTTAATCGCATGGATTGGCTGGAAAGTATCAGAAGTTGTTGAAGGAATCGTGGGACCAATTGCAGCGGGAATTCTCATCCTGCTGGGAATGCTCTATATCGGATTGCATTTCAAAGAACTCGGGCATGGACATGAACATGGCCATCCTGCTGAGTTATCGGATAAACATGCGATATTATCATTAATTGCGATTTTAACTTTTTCGCCCTGCGAAGCAATACTGCCGATATATTTTGCAGCGAGTCCGCTGGGATGGTATATCATCATTCTATTATCAATGTTCGTTGCGCTTGGAACCGTTGGTGGAATGATGATTTTAACGTATTTCGCGTATCGGGGAATCGAAAACATCCGCTTCGCTAAATTGGAACATTATGAAAAACTCATTCTCGGTTCTCTGATGACTATCCTCGGAATAATTGTTATTTTTATCCACTAAATTATTTTGAGCATGAATATTTTACTCGGCATCCTGATGGAGTCATGGAAAATATTGCAGGAATCAGCAATATATCTATTATTCGGTTTCCTGATGGCAGGGATATTGTATATCCTTGTTCCTGCGGAAAAAGTTGCAAAATATCTCGGCGGGAAAGGAATTAAACCGATCATTCGGGCAGCATTATTTGGAATCCCGATTCCATTGTGTTCCTGCGGCGTACTCCCGGCGGGAATCTCGTTACGGAAACAAGGTGCAAGTAAAGGTGCAGCTATGGCGTTTATGATTTCAACTCCTGAAACCGGGATAGATTCAATCGCATTAACCTATGCATTGATTGACCCGATTATGACCTTATTCCGTCCGATTTCAGCTTTTTTCACTGCACTCGGTGCCGGGATAATGAATAATTGGCTTGATAAAGAAGAACCATCAGTTACGGTTAATGAATCTACCCCTTCCAATAATAATTATTGTGCATGTCATTCAGATTCTAATTGCGCTCCACTTGTTCCACAGGCAAGAATGGGAATATTGAAAAAATTATCTCTTGGACTCCGCTATGCGTTTATAGATTTAATGGGTGAAACGGCAAAATGGTTCATTCTTGGTCTCTTAATTGCAGGAATGATAACGTATTTTGTTCCAACCAGTTGGGTAGATAAATATTTGGGAAATACGTTTTTATCTATGTTGGTAATGTTGCTTATTGGAATTCCGTTATATGTTTGCGCGAGTTGTAGTACTCCGATAACCGCCGCGCTGATCCTGAAAGGGATTAATCCCGGCGCAGCACTAGTTTTCCTATTAACTGGCCCGGCAACCAATGCTGCCGCGTTTCCTTTAATAACCCGCTATTTTGGAACAAAATCGTTGATTGTTTATCTTCTATCAATCGCCGGGTGTGCAGTGTTTTTTGGTCTTCTGCTCAATCAGGTTTATTTTTGGTTAGGCCTCGAGCCACAAGCTATCGTAGGAAAAGCGGGGGCAATATTCCCACCGACGATAAGCTTCTCCGCAGCAATTCTCTTAGTAGTTCTCATGGTATACGGTTGGATTCGAGAAGTAAACCAGTAGAAGGTTGAAATCGAAAACTAAGTTATCGCAAAGAATGCAATAGTAAACTTCACGAATCACGTAAAGGTTACAATCCTAATTTTTTAGCTCCAGGTTCCTCTTTCCGCCCTATGTGTGTATAGATTATATTTTATGGTTAGAAATTCTTCGCAAAAAGATATTGGCCTTCGATAGCAATCAATTGAAACTTCGGTAGTTGCTGGAATTGGTCACGGAGTTTCAGTTTATTCGAAATAAGATACACACGGTTTGAAGATTGAAATAATTCGGTTAATCGGTCGAATTGGTTGGTGCCAAGGCGCAGGATCCGATGTTGGCTATAAAATATCACCGACGGATTATTATGTCCGAATTCGACGATAATATCGGTCGGTTGTAATTCGTTCTTGATACCGGTAGCGAAACGATATATCGGTCCTTGTTGATATTCATAAACAATTGGAACCAACTCTGTTAGCGCAAAGAACCAGAATAGCAGCATTAGAATGATTAAAACGATGAAGCTTGCAGCATATTTCTTTTTCCATAAAAGATTTGCTGCACTACTCGTTCCGAGCAGGAAGAGTATTCCAAGCAGATAAGGAATAAATCCGAGTTTGAATGATTCCATACCTGCTAATTTCCCGCTTGCTGCAATATTCTTAATGATTATTGGGGATATGATAAATGTTATTCCAAGAATACTACCCAATAACAACAAGGTTATAGCGGCAACGGTCGAATTTAGTTCCGTCTCTTTCTCGCAAGCATTAGGCGAGGAGTCTGCAGATAACACTTCGGAATCCAAATGTCTTTTTGGGGAATTTGCAGTTTGGAATTTGGAATCTAACTTTTTATACCACCAGGAGGCAACCAGAAATGACATCGGCGGAAATAACGGGGCGACATAGTTTGGGAGTTTCGTTTGCGCAACCGTGAAAAATAAAAAAACTACCGCTATCCAGATGATACACAATATCGGAAATTGCTCTCGTTTCGGAAGAGTGCTCCATTGTTTCCATCGCCAAGGAATAGAAGCGGTGACTCCTGAATAAAGAAAACTACTCCAAGGGAAAAAGCCGAATAGAATAATTGGAATATAATAGAATACATTTCCAGAATGACCACCAATAGGTTCAGTGAATCGGTATAGATGATGGAATATGATAAACTTCTGAATAAACGCCCAACCGTTTTGCAGATAAACGAGAATATACCACGGTAGCGCTATAATCAGGAACATTCCGAATCCCGCTAATACCTTCGCTTCTTGAAGGGTTGTTTTCACCTGGCGTGTAAGTATGAGAAATATTAGAATGATACCCACGGGAAAAACTACTCCGATTATTCCTTTCGTTAAAAGCGCTAGCGCCATTGCGGTATAAAAAAGATAATACCATCGTTTTCCATTTGCGAATTCTGAACTGTATGCCCGATAAAATGCAAGTAATGCGCCAGTTATAAACAGTAATAAGGTCATATCGGTTATTGCTGCATGACCAAGTATCATCGTTTCCAAACAGGTCAAAAAAATCAGACTGCTTAATAATCCGAATTTAATATCGTTCCATTTCACGCCGAAATAAAAGATAAATAGCGCTAGAATTGTTCCGTTTAAAGCTGACCAAAACCGAGCAGCAAACTCGTTAATTCCAAACATTTTATAAGCAATAGCCATCAGCCAGTAGATGAGAATCGGTTTATCGAATCGGAGTTCGTAATTCATATAGGGGGTTATCCAGTTGCCGGTTTCGAGCATTTCCCGCGTTGCTTCTGCAAAAACTGATTCATCTAAATCGAAAAGTCCTGGGGTCCCCAGTCGGTAGAAGAACAGGAAACTACTTAAAATTAAAATTATTAACAGTGAATATAGGATAAGATTCCTTTTTGAAAGAGATAATCGAAAGAACTTATTTCCCGCATGCGCCTTATGAACAACGATCGTTCCGATGAGTATCCCTAATCCTGCGCCGATAACTACATCGGTGATAAAATGCAAATCGGAATGAATTCGCGTTATCGCAACGAGCGTTGCCATGGCATATGCGATAATACCAAGTATAGGGGACAATAAAGTGAATATAGGCGCGAAACTAAATATTGCTGCGGTATGCCCAGACGGAAAAGATTGAACTCCAGCTTGAGCAGTAAATCCCGGGAAGAAAACAAACATTCCTTTATTCGGCAATTTCGGTCGAATCCTACCGATGGTCAATTTAAGTATACAAATGATTATTCCGGTTATCAGCAGCGCAATGATAAGTTGATGCGCAATCTGGATGGTTTTATTTGAATCTTTGAGTAGTCCATATAAGAAGAGTAATCCAGCGATTCCCGCTAATACGCCTCCGGAACCGAAGAAACTCAAATAATGTGCAGTGATATAGGTTATTCCGGGATATTCATGGCTCCGTCGCAGGGTATCTAATGGAACATCTAACCAAAATAGAACACCTAGGATAATGATGATAACAACACTTCCAATGACTCTTTTAACTATAAAATTCATTGCATTATATGTAACTTATTTATTCAAAGTTTAAAATATATATTATAGAATATTCGAACTCAATCGAGTATATTTTTAATTGATTAAATGATATTTTTAATAATAAAACCGTAGGAATCTAAAATATAACATTCCTACGGTTTAATTTATTCCATATCAACCTATGTCTATACTTTATTAAATAATATCAATCTGTATTTTCATTTGAACATTCCTGATACTGAAACTAATACATTATATCTGAGCTTCCTATTCTGGTCCTGTGTGCGGGCCGCTATGTTGTTCACCGAAATAACTACTTCGGTATTGTTCGGGTTGCACTTCACCATACATAGGAGTATCTCTTGTTGGTTCCTGTTGGTGATTCTGTTGTTGCTGCCACCGCTGTTCCAATGTCTGCCGTTTCTTTTCGGCTTTGATTGCCGCTAGTTCTTCGACCGTCCACTGGAATTGTTTGTAAAACTCTTTGGTAATCGGATCTTTGTATGAGGCAAAAATTCGCGTCGTATAATCGGCAAAAAAACCGTCTCGTCCATCGCGCCGGGAAGCCCAATATCCTTGGGTCGGTATGGGCGAGGGAGGGGTTGTTGACGGGTCTTCGGCCGCCACCGAAACCATATAAAATTCTACCGGACTATCCTGTTGCGAATATTTTACTAACCGTTGCAGGGATTGAAATTGATCCCAACATTCATCGCAAAGGCGGTCTTTCTCTTCGGTAATATTACTATAAATACCATCCCCCGCAACTTCATCACCATGGGCACCATCGTCATAGAATCCCGCTAACTGGGATTCGAAAATTTCTCGTTTCTTGGGTTTACGTAACTCTTTATTGCATTTTACACAGCTCTCATGGACCCCTTCTACCACGGTATATCGTTTTTCTTCCTTCACTTGAGGTTGGTTTCCTGGTGTACTGCCATCTGGAACGACTTGCGGAGCGGCGGCTTGAAACCGGCGGTATTCGTCAACAGAAACGGATGGTGGTGGGGTGGAACTCCCTCCGGATTTCAAGGCATATCCACAACTTACACAATTATTATTCGTCGGGTCATTGAGCGTACCGCATTGCGGACATTTAACCTTTTCTCCGGTTACCTCGCGGGCGCGATTAATCCCAATAGCTCCCGGTCCCCTGCCTTCTTCTTGGGCATAGAGAATACTACCCAGCATAAAACAAACTACTAATATCAATCCTGGCATACTCCACGCCATTATTTTTCTTGACAGGATTTTCATTGTTACCGCCGCCTCCTTATTGTAAAAATAAAAAATATCCTGATTATTAATTTTGAATCGAACAAATCCGCCTTCTCTTCATTATACTATATAAGAAAAAGACGCTTGTTAAATGAAAAAATGCTATAATTTATTATATATATTAATCCTAACTTTAATCATAAGAAAATGCCGCAGAGAACCAATAACTTGTCTCTTTTACGTTCTCTGCGGTTAAATATTTTTCTTTTTAGAGGGTAGCCGTCAAAACCGGTTTAATCTTTCTCTTCTTTTTCTCCCTTCTCGTTATCTTCTTTCTCGTCCTTTTCCTTCGATTGCTTCATTCTCTTATCACCTTTTTCTATTTTTTCGTTAGCTTTTTCTTTACCCTCTTTCTCTTTGCATTCTTTACGGCTATATTCCTCACCATGCTTACCTTTTTTATCAGCCCATTCTTTCGATTCCTTAGCGTTTTCACCTACTTCTTTTTCTGCATTTTCGTCTTCTATGCCAAGGAAGGCTCCCGTCACCGCGTCAATTTTTACCTCTTTAACAATCTCACTTGTTGGGGTTGGTAGAATCTCAAAGCAAAAGATTGTTTTTCCATCTTCATTTTCCAATTCTGCAGCGAGAACGGTCCCTGCAACCTGTTTTGAGGCGGTCGCAAGTGCTGCGGCCATACTCACTTTTGCAGAGGTAGCCAGTGTCTGCTTTTCGCTCATTTCAGATTTCTCGGCTTTTTCTGCTTTTTCCGATTCAGCTTTTTGTTCCACTGCATTTGCTAACCCGAAGAAAAGGAATAGGCTTAGAATTAGCAATGCTATACCCAAACATTTCATTTTCATCTAGAATTCACCTCCTTATTTTTTGGTTGTTCAATTTTGATGAGTATCATATCATTATCTTTAATCATTCCCACACCTGGTGCATACCATTTATAATCTTTGGCCTTCGGTTCCATCGGGGTGGTCTCTTCTACCTTGATACAATTCGTAAATATTCCAGCCGGAGTTTCTATCGTTAAACCGGTCTCTATGATTTCAGCACGGTCCATGGCAACTTTCGGAGCTAATTCCTGATAGTATTTATCACCAACGTTAATTTTTCCTGGCATCATCAGCCCAAATTTCGCACCGTTTATTCCGGACACCCAAGCACCATCATGGCCGACTATTTTACCGTCTTTATACACATCAACATCTTCTCCGAAATAATAGACATCGTTGGTGATAGTGTCAATAGCAAAGTAATCTTTCGTAACTTCAAATACCTTACCGTTTTTCTCCTCTCGATTTTCAATAACACCTACTTCTACATCATCAATTACCTTAGTTTCATGAAGAACGGTCTGGGTAATACGGATATCTCCTTCTTGATATGATAATTTATATCCGGGTTTTAGGATAAAGTAAGGATTCTCTCCTATCGGCCTTAGATTCTTCTTATCAACGAAGAAAGAATCACGCCATACCGATTTCGCTGATTTTGATGATGTTATTATTTTAGCAGTATCTTTGCCGCTTTCTATAGCAAACGCTATTGTACTGCCTAGTATCACCGCTATTCCGATAAATAGCAATATTTTTCGCAAGTGGTTCACTGTCGAATTCACCTCCTTAACCTCACGATTCATACATAAGTGTATCAAATCATAGATTAATAGAAGATTAATTTATTGGAAGAATAACGCAAAAAATACTACCGGCTGGATTACTAGTGACAGAAATAATTCCCTGATGTAATTCGATGATACTTTTAGCGATCGCTAGTCCTAATCCACATCCGCCAGTAAGCTCTGACCGCGAAGGGTCAACTCGGTAAAACCGTTCGAAAATCCGGTTCAGATGTTCTGGGGGAATACCGATTCCGGTATCAATGATATCCAGTGCAATTTGATTATCGAGCAGGTTCGATTTTATCGTGACGCTTCCATTCTGCCGGTTATAAGTAATTGCATTTTCGATAAGATTCAATAGTGCTTGTTTAAATTTATCCGAATCGACGGTAATTTGAATAGATTTATCTACTTCATTATTTAATCGAACCTGTTTCTCCGCAGCTTTATTTTTAAGCAGTACTAAAATATCCTCAACTAACGGATAAAGAGGTACCGGTTTCTTTTGCAACCATACTTGCCCAGCATCGATTCGGGATAAGGTTAAGAGTCCTTCAATAATCTTCTGCATATGCTGTGCGGTTCGCAGATTCGATTGATGGACTTCCAGATGTTCTTCAGAAGTTCGTGGTCGTTTCAGTAGAACTTCAATATTATTCACGATAACGGATAATGGAGTTCTGAGTTCATGCGAGGCATCAGCGGTAAACTGCCTTTCCCGATGGAAGGCGATTTCTAATCGGTCTAACGCTGCGTTAAGTTGATTCACTAACGGATGCAATTCGATATCAAATTTCGCACTATCAATTCGGTCGTTTAAATGAGTATCGGATATTCTCGATAAGTTATGGCTAATCTGGTTTATTGGACGGAGCGCTCGATTTGATAGGGAAAATCCGCCAAGCCCAGCGCATAAAAAAGTTATTAATCCAATAATAATCAGGCGGGATTGTAAATCTTCCAAATCTTCATTGATTTTATATAGGGAACCACCGCAATAAATAATAACGGTTTGTGCGATATTCGTATGAGCTATTTCCGGTTCAGCAGCTTCAGCATCTTCCCGAAAGAGTGTTTTGAATATAACTATTCTCAACGAATGTTCTCCCCGCCCAGGAATAGTCGCAAACGTCGGTTTTTCAGAAATCAAGGCAGGAGATGGTAGTGCAATATTTTGCGGCAAATCGTTTTGCGCAATAACGTCACCTTTATCAGTTATTATACGGTA
>JAOAEQ010000027.1 GCA_026416715.1 bacterium | reverse complement strand
CGATTAGTCTATGTCAATCCGGCAGATGAACTGCGCATCGTCATCACACCGGACAAGAAGACGTACCGACCAGGCGAAGAAGCGACCGTGCAATTTTTCGTTCAGGATAAGACCGGACATCCGGTTCTCGCAGCGTTAGGTATCTCAATTGTGGATGAAGCGGTGTTCGCATTGCAGGATATGCAGCCGGGATTAGAGAAGGTATATTTCACGCTCGAAAAAGAGATTATGAAACCGCGATATGAAATTCACGGGTATTCGCTCGAAGAACTGGTTAAGCATCCGCAACCGCCAGTGATTCCACTCGAACAAAATACAAAAGCGGATTGGACTCCACTCCAGCAGGAAGCAGCAACAGTTCTGCTCGCATCCGCACCGGAACCGCAACCGTTTACGCTCGCGATTAATACTTTCGATCAAAAAGAACTGAAGTATCGGGAACAAATCCAGAAACGACTCGATAAAGATTATCAGCATATTTGGAAAGGAATCCAAGCGTATTATAATAAACATAGCGAATATCCGACGAGGGAGCAAGGAATTGAAATCCTGATTAAAGAAGGATTCCTGCGGGAGACGGATTTAATAGATCCGTGGGGCGTGAGGTATAAAGCGGAACCGTGTAGTTGCGGCAGATTCCATAGTTTTAGGTTGCTTTCCGCAGGACCGGATACGGTCTGGAATACTGCTGATGATGTTACATCGCCTGCAGGTTGGGATCAGTTCGGCGAAGGTGTAGCCCGACAGGCAGTGCGCAGGTTCTTAAATGCTAGGAATGGATTTTTAGGCGATTTAGCGGCACATCCTGAACCAATGCCAATTGTAGCAATGAAAATGGCGGAAGAGCGAGGTATTGCAAAAGGCGAAGTTGGTATCGCTGGAAGTCAGCCGAAAGAAGAAATTCGGTTGCGAATGTTTTTCCCGGAAACATTATATTTCAACCCGGCATTTATCACCGATGCTACCGGAAAAGGAACACTCAAACTTACAATAGCAGATTCGATTACTTCTTGGCGGATGACCACGCTCGGTTCCGCATTAAACGGTAGAATGGGTAGTACGAGTTCACCGTTGCGGGTATTTCAGGATTTCTTTATAGATATTGATTTCCCGGTAGCATTAACGCAAAATGATGAAATTAGTGTTCCGGTAGCGGTGTATAACTATCTGCCAGGCGCACAAACCGTTCGATTAGAATTGATGCCGGAACCGTGGTTTGAGTTGAAAGATGAAAAAATCAAAACGGTTAAACTCGAAAAAGATGAAGTCCGTGCGGTATATTATTCAATTAAGGTTAAAGAAATCGGTTACCATAAGTTCACGGTCTATGCCTATGGCAGCAAGTTAAGCGATGCGATTCAGCGGATGATTGCAGTCGTACCGGATGGGAAAGAATATCAGGTGAGTATTAGTGACCGGTTGAGTAAAGATATCGAAAAGGAAATTACTATTCCCCAGGAAGCAATTGAGAAGGCCAGTAAACTGCAGGTGAAAGTATATCCAGGAATATTCAGTCAAATTGTTGAAGGATTAGCGAGTATGCTGCGGATGCCATTCGGTTGTTTCGAACAGACGTCATCGGTAACCTATCCGAATATTCTAGTGCTTGATTATCTGAAAACCACAAAACAGGTTACTCCGGAAATCCAAATGAAAGCAGAAGGGTTCATCAATGCCGGATACCAGCGGTTGTTGAGTTATGAAGTGCAAGGCGGCGGATTCGAATGGTTTGGGAACGCGCCGGCGAACAAAATTCTGACCGCATGGGGTGTTATGGAGTTCAGCGATATGTCGAAAGTGTTCAACGTTGACCCGGCGATAATCAGCCGGACGCAGTCGTGGTTAATTCACCAGCAGAATCAGGACGGCTCCTGGACACCGGATAAATCATATCTTCACGCAGAAAGCTGGGGTAAGATTCAGAATAGCAATCTTTTGGTTACCGCATATATCACCTGGGCATTATTGGCAACGGATATGAAATCGAAAGAGATAGAGAAAGCGGTCGAGTATTTACTGCAACATAGCAAAGAAGCTAACGATATCTATACGCAAGCGTTACTAGCGAATGCGCTAGTCTGCTGGAAGAAGGATGACTCGCGAACGCTCGGCCTGCTGGATAAAATTGTTGCGCAGAAAATTGAACAAGATGGCAAAGTGCATTGGTCGAGTAACGTTGAGACGGTAACATTCTCACGCGGAGATAGCGCGGATATCGAATCAACCGCATTGATTGCGATTGCGTTAATGAACGCCGGTCGGTATCCGGATGTTACCGGGAAAGCGCTGAACTATATCATTAGCAAAAAAGATGCGAACGGGAACTGGAATTCGACTCAGGCAACAATTCTCTGCTTGAAAGCGCTGTTAATGTCGTTACAGGGATTGACTGAAAAAGTGAATGCAACAGTGCAGGTAATCGTTAACGGAAAAGAAGTTTCTGCGTTTGAAATCACGCCGGCAAACTGCGATGTGATGCGGCAGGTAGATTTGAAAGAACCGCTGGTTAAAAGAGGCAAAAATACCGTTGTCTTAAAGTTTCAAGGGCAGGGGAGCATGTTGTATCAGATTGTTGGAACCTATTATCGTCCGTGGAGATTGGAGATTCCAGAACATGAACTGCTGGATATCTCCGTAACCTACGATAAAACCCAGTTGCAGAAAGACGATATTATCACCGCAAGGATCGAGGTTAAAAATAACCGGCCAACAGGTACTGCAAATATGGTTATCGTCGATTTAGGTATCCCGCCGGGATTTGATGTGTTAACACCGGATTTGCATGAGTTGGTTACTAAAGATGTTATCAAAAAGTATAATCTCACCGGTCGGCAAATAATTGTTTACTTGGATAAAGTTGAAGCTGGAAAACCGATTACGTTCAAGTATCGGTTGCAAGCGAAATATCCGATTCGGGCGAAAACCCCGCAATCGAAAGTGTATGAATATTATAATCCGCAAGTAGCAAGTCTATCCCAGCCGATTGAACTAGTGGTGAAATAATGCAAGCAGGGAGTAGTGCAGACTGTTAGCTTGTATACAGCGTCTACCTTGCAGCGAACATGAAAAAGAAAGAACCTTACAAGAAATACATCCACGGTTGCTATGACCAATCTATCTCATTCTTCAGCAACGATTGACATTACCTCCGATTAATCTGATAACATTTACCTACCTTGACATTATTATATCCAAAAATTAACGAAATGATATTCTTCAACCTTAAACAATAAGGAAAAGGAAGCTACAATTCTTGTTGAAATACAAAGATGTATCATATAATTATATTTTATGAATAGAGTTAGTGTTGAATCGCAAACTGCAAAATGTGCTCTGGAAACTATTGAACAGTTACTCGCCGAGCCACTTCAGCAAGTTACTAGCCAAATTCAGCGCACGATTGTTTCAGATTACGCTTTGGTCAACCAATCCGCAGCCCATTTATTTAACGCTGGCGGGAAACGTATTCGCCCGATATTATTATTACTCACATCCGGATTAACCGGCGGGATTAAACCGGAAAGCATCGAACTTGCCGCTGCGCTTGAAATAATTCATACCGCAACGTTAATCCATGACGATATCGTTGATGAATCTCCGTTCCGTCGTGGGCAACCTTCTGTAAATGGAAAATGGGGAAATCAGGTAGCGGTATTAGTTGGCGATTATCTCTATGCAAAAGCGTCTACACTAGCGGTACAAAATGGAATCCAGCGATATGCGCGAATGTTAGCGGAAGCGACCACGGAAATGTGTCTTGGCGAAATTCGTCAGATTGAACAGGAAGGGAATTTCGAAATACCTGAATCGGAATATCTCCAGATTATCCGCCGGAAAACCGGAATATTGATGTCGGTAAGCGCTGAACTTGGTGGCATCGTCAATGATATTCCGAAAGAGGAATCGGCACGGTTAAAAGAATTCGGGTTAAAATTAGGCATAGTTTTCCAGATGATTGACGATACACTCGATTTCACCGCAAATCTCTCTAGATTAGGCAAACCAACCAACCACGATTTCTATCAGGGGAAAATAACCTTACCGTTGATTCATCTCCGAGATACCTTAGAACCGCAGGCACGCGCGCGACTTCTCTCATTAGCTGACCGCACAATAACTGAATCAGATATCATTTGGTTGAATAAAATGATTGACCAGCATCATTCAGTTGAATATGTTCGCAATTATGCAAGGAATCTGGTTGATGAAGCGAACGAACTTCTGCTCGGGTTTCCGGAATCGGTATATAAAACCGCTTTGTTGAGGTTAGGAGAATATATTATTCATCGCGATAAATGAACAGCTGAGTTTCATGGATAACCATACAATCCTTCCGTTACAGCAACCATCGTCACATATTGTTTCTCGGTTTCTCCATTTCTGGGGCTCGATAAAAGTTACCCTCAGTTTATTTGGATTAGTTATCATTGCGTCTATCCTTGGAACTTTAATCCCGCAAAAAGAATTCGCACAATTCTATATCCAGCACTACGGTATGCCGATATATCACTTGTTTCGGATAACCGGCATTATTGATGTTTATGGTAGCTGGTGGTTTATTACGGTATTAACGCTACTCGGGTTAGCGACTACAGTTTGCGCATATAATCGCTATATGGCATTACAACGGTCTGAACGCGCCTCGCAGGAAATGATTATTCCCGAACATATAGTTAACAATCCGAACACTGCGGTGCGATTAGAATCAAACTTAGAATCTTCTGCGATTGTAACCAAACTCGGTATGCTCTTGAAAACCGCTGGATATCATGTGAAAACTCGAACTGACCGCGAACGAACCTATCTTTTTGGCGAAAAAGGATTACTAAACCGCTGGGGCAATTTCCTTCTGCATATCAGTATCGTGATAATTTTGCTCGGCGCAATTATCGGCAGGTTCGGATTCAGGTTTCCACTGACCGTTGCGGAAGGTGAAATGGTTACCGTGCCGATGCCAGTTCCGCTATGGCTCAACTCGTTACGCAAAAAAGTGCATTCTACTTTGAACCAGAAAGTACAATTGAAACTGTATCTGCGGAAATTTGAAGTTGAAACCTATCCAAATTCGCAGCTGCCGAAAGAGTTTCGCAGTTATGTTACGCTCTATAACAACGACCAACCGGAAGTAGAAGCAATCATTCGCGTGAATCATCCGTTAACCTACCGGGGGATAACGTTTTATCAGAATAGTTATGGTACGACCGCAACCGTTAAAAGTTTAATCCTGAAACTCTGCGACCGGCAAACGAATAACGAAATTAAAACTGTTGAACTCGAAATCGGGCAATCGGTTCAAATACCGGAACATAACATGCAAATTAAACTAGCGAAATTCTATCCGGATTTTTCATTCGATTTAGCGACAAAAGAAGCGGTCAGTAAATCGAATCAATTGAACAATCCTGCGGCGTTAATTGAAGAATATACCGATACGAAATTAGTCGGCACGACTTGGGTTTTCGTTCGATTCCCAGAATTTCACTATTCCGGAAAAACCAGATTTAATTACGAAATCACCGATGCAAATATAGCGCTAAATTCATATTCGGTTTTGCAGGTGGTTAAAGACCCGGGCGTGCCGTTAATTTACCTTGGATTTAGCGGATTAATTCTCGGATTGATGTTAACCTTATTTATTGACCATCGTCGGGTATGGATTCTCCTCCAGAAAACCGATTCCGGAAGTATCATTCAGTTAGCTGGCACATCGAACCGGAACACGAAACAGCTACGAGTCGAATTGGAGAAATTCGCGAACCAAATTGAATCATATAGTCGGTAAATTCAGGCGTGGAAATATTTTGTCCTCTTCACCGCAGAGATCGCCGAGTTCGCTGAGGTTCTTCTAGGTTAGCCCTGCAAAGTGCGATTGAATTTAGCCCAGCATGTAATGCTAGGAATCAGGTCGAGAAAAAACGACCTAGTCCCGTTCGGGACGCATGAATGAACAAGAATCTTTCACCGCAGAGTTCGCAGGGTTCGCCGAAGTTCTACTTGGTAATAAACCGAACTAATCCCATTTTTTCAGCGGGAATTGTTTGGCGTTAAGATTTATGAATGAATATTTTATTTAATGGAGGAATTCAACTATGAGTTATCCATTTTTCATCGTCAGTTTTATTTTTTATCTCATCGCATCGTTCGGCTATGTTATACTATTGGCGAAAGACAGCAAACTCGCTACGCGAACAGTATTAACCCTGTTTATTTTCGGGCTGGTGATTCATACTGTTGGGTTAGTTATGCGGACGATTGAATCTGGTCATGCGCCGTTTGCGAATTTATACGAATCGTTACTCTTTTTCGCTTGGGTGATTGCGTTTGAGTTCGTTTGCGTAGAAATCTTTCGCCCGACGAAAAGTCTTGGAATTATTATTGCGCCGTTAACCGCAGTATGTTCAGCGCTCGCTATCGGTTTACCGAGCCGATATCGTGTAGCGGAACCGTTACTGCCAGCGTTGCAGAGCAAATGGCTGGAAGTCCATGTAGTAACCGCATTTTTAGCCTATGCGTCGTTTGCGTTAGCGTTCGGCACAGGGTGCTTGTTTTTACTGCAGGCGCATTGGTTCCGAAAAGGAAAAACCAATGGATTCTACTCGCGATTTCAGGATATGGAATCGTTAGATACGCATACTTATTGGTTAATAGCGTTCGGGTTCGTTCTACTTGCGGTTGGAATTATTACCGGAGCGGTCTGGGCGAATGTCGCTTGGGGTTCATATTGGAGTTGGGATCCGAAAGAAACCTGGTCGCTGATAACTTGGCTGATTTATGCGGGATATTTGCATGCGCGGTTGATTATCGGCTGGCGCGGCAGAAAAGCGGCGTGGGTTTCGGTATTTGGCTTCTTAGCAGTATTATTCTGTTATCTCGGCGTGAACGTTCTCCTTCCCGGATTACATAGTTACGGTTCACTGCAGAAATAAATAGTGTATCCATACGGAACAGTAATATTATTCCGAAAATATTTTTGAGATGGAGTGGAGTAGGATTAAGGCTATACGCTATTGGCTTAACCCTGCTACTACGGATTTTTCGTCTTTCAGGAGAATCATTTATCCTAGATTGTATCCATTTTGGAACAATATGGTCATAGGGCAGTGTTTCTTTTCGGGATATCAATCCTTTGAGCATAGGAAGCACCTGCAGGAAAACTTTGTTCCTAACTTTTATTTGATAATTCGATTAGACATTTATAATTTCAAAATAACGATAATAAAATCTTTAGAAATATTTTAAAAAATTTATTTTGGATAAGTTAGTGGTTCATCTTGCAGAAAACCAAAATGAGATATAAAATAAAAAAATAAAATTATTTGAAATTTGTATAATTAGTTATAGATATGCTTGAGATAAATAAAACTGCTGCAGTCAAATATAGAATAGATACAAAATTCATAGAAGAAAAAACTGATAGTAAGAAAAACATTGAAATTTTAGGTAATGATTTAACTTTTTTAAGTGTTCGTGAATTTGAAAGGACAAAACATGTTCATCGTTTACATCCTTATCTTGGTAAATTTATACCTCAGTTAGTCGAAGTTTTTTTGAAGAAGTATTTCAAAAAAGGCGATATCATTCTCGACCCATTTTCCGGCTCAGGAACCACCTTAATCGAAGCGAACGTTCTAGGGATAAATGCGATTGGAATTGAACTTTCACCTTTTAACTGTTTAATTCAAGAAGTCAAAACTAAACAATATAATATTCATGAAGTTGAATGGGAAATTAACGATGCATTAAAGCGACTGAAAATATTTAGTGCCGGGTTAAAGGATAATTATCAGCAGTTATTTGAAACACATACCGAACGAATTGAAACCGCTAGTCAATACTTAAAAGAATGGTTTTCAGAGAGAGCATTGCAGGAAATTTTGTTCTATAGAAATATCATTAAGGAATATAAAAATCAAGATGTCTTAAAAATCATTTTATCTCGTTCCGCACGTTCCGCGAGATTAATCCCACATTACGACCTTGCACGACCCCAGAAACCAGTACGTGAAACCTATTGGTGTATAAAACATAAAAGATATTGCGAACCAATACAAGAGGCATTAAAATTTATCAATCGCTATAGTTTTGATACCATAAAACGGATAAAAGAATTTGATAAACTTCGAACCAATGCGTTTATTAAAATCATTCAAGGAGATGCACGAACAGTAAAATTACCTGCCAATCAAAAAATAGATGGGATTTTTACTTCTCCGCCGTATGTCGGGATTATCGATTACCATGAACAACATCGGTATGCCTATGAGTTATTTGATTTTCCGAGACAAGATGAATTAGAAATTGGTCCCGCTGCAAAACGACAAAATGGAACAGCAATCAAGGAATATACACAAGGAATAATAGAAGTTTTTAAGAATGTTTCTCAATATCTCAAAAACGAAGCGCCGGTATTCATTGTCGCTAATGATAAATTTAATCTATATCCAGAAATCGGTCTGCACTGTGGATTTAAATTCGTTGACGTTTTTCGTCGACCGGTCTTGATGAGAACTGAGAGAGATGCGAATAAATATTTCGAATCAATATTCTATTTCGTGAAAGAATCAAACCGATGAGTATTGTTAGGGAGCAACGGCAAGTAATTGAATCGCATTTAATAGAAAAAATAAGAAGAAAATTGCGCGATTATTCTCCTGAAACTCAATCGATGCCGTTTCATTTTCGGTTACTCGGTAGAGATCGAATGGCGTTATATTCATTTATTCATTCGGTAAATACAATGCTCGGTCAATCTATTTTTGAGAAAGTAGCTGAAATTATTGCTCGGTCAAATTTTGAACGAGCGGAAGCGCAATATAGATTTGAAGGATACCTAAGTAGTAATGCAGTTTTAGAAATAGATAGGATAATGTCTAATTTAAGAAGTGCTGCACGCCAAGCAAGTGAATCCTCTGAGAATAATAGAATTCGGTCTGTTGCTAATCAAGGAACACTTGGAAATTTGCGGAGAACAAGAGCTGACCTTTTTGTTATGCAAAACAATACTGAGTATTATTTTGAAATCAAAACGGTTAAACCCAATATTGATGTTTTTACAAGAACTAAAGAGAAACTTTTGCAATGGAAAGCAATGAGATATAGTATTGACCGGAATATCAGAGTAAGAACATATATTTGCATACCGTACAATCCGGAGGAACCGAATCCATATAGTCGTTGGACGTTACAGGGACTATATGACCTAGAAAACGAGGTCCTGGTTGCCGAAGAATTTTGGAATTTTCTCGGTGGTGAAGGAACTTATGAAGATTTACTCGATATTTTTGAACAAACAGGTATGGAATTAAGGACTGAAATAGATGAAAGACTCGCAGAATTCTAATCGATTATAATATTTAAAACTTTCACATAGGTCTCTTTCTCAAAGAAAAACAGCCGTTCATATGACATAAATTCTTCATGTAAAGTTTAATTTGTCTATGCGTAAAGCACCATTACGCTAAAACTACATTGGGTAAGAACTGAACTTTTTATCAATCGAAGCTGTACAAAACGAAGTTTGACGATATTAATAGATGAATCAAAGTTCCTGCCGCAGGAAATGTTTGATTGTGGGTTGCAGAGGGATTTGGCAGGCAAGTTAAACAATCGGGATTGTTTCTCCTACCGGCGGAATAAGAACGTTCGGTATCCCCATAGTTTTAATCGCAGCAACGAGTGGTTCCGCCTGGTCGGAATTGCCGTGGATAACAAAAACCTGTTTCGGTTTCTTCTGAAAATTGTTAATAAACGCAATTAAATCGTTCTGGTCAGCATGGGCAGAAAAACTATTGAGTTTTTTTACCTGCGCTTTTAACGCATATTCTTCACCGAAAATTCGTACCACCGGCATTTTGTCAACAATCCGTTTCCCGAGCGTTCCGTCTGCCATAAACCCAATGATCAGAATGAGGTTCCGTTCATCGCCGATATTGTTCCGTAAATGATGCAGAATCCGTCCACCTTCGCACATCCCAGAAGATGAAATGATAATACAAGGGCTGGTAATGTTATTTAATTTTTTCGATTCTTCTACGTCTCGGACATATTTCAATTTGCCGAATCCGAACGGATCTTCTTTCTTTTCGATATATTCGAGCGTTTGCTCATCTAAACATTCCGGATGGAGTCGGAATATTTCCGTCGCATTGATTGCCAGCGGACTATCAACATAAATCGGAATTAACGGGATTTTGCCTTGCTCCGTCAGTTGATGCAAAATATAGATAAACTCCTGCGTTCGTTCAACGGCAAACGCCGGTACAATAATTTTCCCACCACGATGCACAGTTTCATTAATCAGCGCAGCGAGTTTTTCGGCAGCGGTTTCCAGCGGGTCGTGGAGTCGGTTCCCGTAGGTGCTTTCGATAATCAGGACATCCGCTGACTCTATCGGGTAGGGGTCTTTCAAAATCGGCAGGTTTTTCCGACCTAAATCGCCAGTGAAAACAAGTTTCCGCTTTTTCAACCGTTTACGAAGTTCGATTTCTAACATTGCGGAACCGAGAATATGTCCGGCGTCTCGATAGGTTACGTGTATATCATCCGTAATCTGAATCGGTTGGTCATACATCACCCCTCGAAATGATCGCAAACTCGATACCGCATCCGCTACCGTATATAGCGGTTCGAGCCGTTCCGAATTTTTGAGTTTGCCATTTTTCTTTTTCTGTTCATTTAGCCAGTTGACGTGTTCAATATCTTTCTCCTGTAGATGCGCACTATCTCGCAACATTATAGAACATAAATCGCGAGACGCAAACGTCGTATAAATTCCGCCGGAAAATCCTTTTTTCACCAAAGTCGGAATATTTCCGCTGTGGTCAATATGCGCGTGGGATAAAAGCATCGCGTTGATTGTTACCGGGTCAAACGGCAGATTCCGATTTTTTAAGTTACTCTCTGCGCGATGTCCTTGAAATAACCCGCATTCACAAAGCACAGTCGTTCCGTCATTGGTTATGACAAACATCGATCCGGTTACCGTCCGCACTGCACCGTAAAACGTTAATTCCATACAAAAAAATAATTATTTTTTTTTGATATTGTATCTTTACAAAATACGTAATACAATTTACACTAATTGCAATATTTTCTGCAAGGGAAAAATATTTTTTAACGGTATATTCCTGTAAAGACAATATAACTCCATTCTCTCCGATAAGAAATGAGTTTGTTCATATTAGATATTACTTAGCGTTTTGGTGTCTTTATAGGAAAAATATTTTATGCTTAAAATCGGGATAATCGGATTACCGCAGGTTGGGAAAACCACTTTGTTTAATGTTCTCTCTGGTCAGCACGTCCATACCGGTATCCATAGGGCAGAATCGCATCTCGGCATTATTTCAGTTCCAGATCCGCGATTAGATAAACTCGGTGAGATGTTCCCGCCACGGAAAGTTATCCATGCGCAAGTTGAATTCGTTGATGTCGGCGGACTCGGTATCAAACCGGGTAAATACGCTAGCGCTGAAGAAGCGCAACTCGTTGCGTTACGGAACACCGATGCGTTAGTGCATCTTGTTCGGCTATTTGAGAATCCGAATGTGCCACATACCGCTGAAACCCTCGACCCGGTTCGGGATATCGACCAAATTCATACTGAACTGCTGTTTATCGACTTAGAAATCATCGAACGGCGCCTGCAGAAAATCGAGCCGGGATTAGCGAAATTGCCCAAACTAGAGCAGGTCGAAAAAACGAAAGAAATTCACCTGCTGCATCATTTGAAAAATGCGTTAGAACATGGTCAATTTATCAATCAGCTCTCGTTATCTGAAGATGAACAGAAAGCGATTCGCGGATATTGCTTTTTAACTGCGAAACCGCTATTTCTAGTAGCGAATATTGATGAACATCAGCTTGGCGAACCGCCGAATCAACTACAGCATCAATTCCAGCAGTATGCTGCAGAAAAGAATTTTAAATGGCTGGAAGTTTGCGCGAATACCGAAATGGAATTGATGTCAATGCCGAAAAATGAAGCGCAAGAGTTTATGCACGAGTTAGGGATACAATCGTTAGTGCGCGACCGGGTGATAGTGACAGCGTATCAGGTGTGCAACGTAATATCGTTTTTCACCATCGGTAAAGATGAGGTTAAAGCGTGGACGATTAAACAGGGGACAAACGCGGTTCATGCTGCGGGTGCGATTCATACCGATTTCGAAAAAGGGTTTATTAAAGCGGAAGTTATCCATTATAATGATTTGATTTCCGCTGGGTCTATGGCGGAAGCGAAACATAAAGGACTTGTTCGACTTGAAGGAAAAGACTATATCGTTCACGACGGAGATATAATCCAGTTTCGATTCCAAGTATAGAGAAAGCAAGAAGTATGAAGTCAGAAGTCAGATTATTCATACTTCTTACTTCTTGTTTTAGTTGACTACTAAATCGCAGGGTTAATTCAATTGATGATACTTCCCTTATCAACAATGTTCTTTATTTTGTTTTTTTCTATAGTTTTCCTTGGATTTGCTGAAACAACGGAACCTCCACCAGTTGAACAGGTTACCTCGTTCATTTATCTCGACCGATTAAATGTTTTATTTTATATAGTCGCGTTTCTGTTTCTATTTTTGTTTTTATTACGTCGCGCCCGAAAAGGGAAACCGCTGTTCTTCCGCCAGATAGCCGGACTGAAAGCGTTAGATGAAGCTATCGGCAGAGCGACTGAAATGGGGAAACCGGTGCTATATGTTCCTGGGATAGATGATATCGATGAAATCCAGACATTAGCGAGTTTGAATATTCTACCGTATGTCGCGGAAAAAACTGCACAGTTTGAAATCCCACTGATTGTTACTACCCGAACTTCTGTAGTGCTATCCGTTGCTGAAGATATTGTTCGACAGTCATATATCATTGCCGGGAAACTGGAATATTTTAACCGCAATAACTTGCGGTTTCTTACTGATGACCAGTTCGCATTCACTGCTGCGGTGTGCGGGATTATGCTCCGCGAAAAACCGGCAACGAATATCTATATGGGTAGTTTTTATTCCGAATCGTTAGTCTTAGCCGAGACCGGATTCGCCAGCGGGTCGATTCAAATCGCCGGAACAGCCTCAATTGCACAGTTACCATTTTTTATAGCTGCCTGTGATTATACTATCATTGGCGAAGAGTATTATGCAGCGTCAGCATATTTATCTAAAGAACCGTCGCTACTTGCTGGAATTAAAGCAGCGGATGCTTTGAAACTATGTATGCTAGTGGTTTTAATCATCAGTATTTTTGTAGCGATACTTAATCCGCAACTGCTAGATTATATTATTCTGATATTTTAGGTTTTTGAACCTCGATATGTTGCTTCGGGGTTAAGTCGAAGTTGTTCAATAGCGATGGAGCGAATATGGTTATAGTAGTTTCACCGCAGAGCGCACAGAGGTTTTCCGGTTATTCTGGGTTGAAACCCAGCAGGGCTGGTGTTGATTCATGCCCCGAGTTAAAACTCGGGCTATGTAGACCGATCAGTCGTCCCTGACGGGACTAGTGCGGTGTGGTGGTGGTTCATTGCGACCCAGCTATAAATGGCTGGGCTAACCTCAATCATCCTTTCGGGATTAACCAGAAGCAATCTCAGTACCGCAGAGAGCGCAGAGTTGTTCTTGGTAATAGACCGAGCTAATATATGAAACGAAAAATCGTATTTTTCATAACCTTCTTTGTCGGTATTTTTATGACCGCAAAATTCTTTTTAAAAATACCGATTGTAGAAGGGATAGCAAATGAACTTGAACAATGGTGTTTGGTTATTGCGGCTTTTGCTATTTTGCTAGGAATTGTTAACCTATTCCGATTAAATCTCCTGACTATCATTCGGCGCCGACCGGATTGGCAATATAAAGTCGTTATGCTTATTGCATTTGTAATAACGGTTATCTCCGGGTTGGTGCTGTTTGCTGTCCAAGGTGATATTTCCGGTAAGAATGTCTTTAATTTCATTTTTATGAACGTTTTGTTACCGCTAGGGTCAACGATGTATGCATTATTAGCGTTTTATATTGCTTCTGCTGCATTTCGTGCGTTCCGTGCAAAAAATATTGAAGCAACGTTGATGTTATCAGCGGCGATTCTGGTGATGCTTGGTCGTGTACCTATAGGAATGGCGATTTCTGGTCTATTCCCACAATTAGCGAACTGGATTATGACAGTTCCGAATGCTGCGGGACAACGTGGGATAATTATGGGTGCAACGATCGGAGTTATTGCGGTCGGATTAAAAACTATTCTTGGCATTGAACGGTCATATTTACGTGGAGAGTGACAAGATAGAACGTAGGATTAAGTACGAAATCAGAACGAAATTCAAAGATATATGAGTCTAGATTATCAAAAGTTATATCAGAAAATCCTTACCCTTGATAGACGCTGGATATTTCTATTAATCTTGGTTATAGCATTGATATTCTATAAAGTAACCATACCGATGCCAATTAAGGTGACTCCGCAAACGCAAAGTTTTTATGATTCAATAGAACAACTAAAAGCTGGCGATGTAGTGCATATTACTGCGGATTATACCGTGAGCGTGGTTCCGGAACTATATCCGATGCATAAAGCGGTGGTTCGTCGTCTGCTTGAAAAAGATGTTAAAATCATTGTTTCAACGCTCTGGATCGAAGGTGTGCCGTTAATCGATAAAGCATTTGATGAAGTTTGTGCTGAGCTGGAAAAAGAAGGGAAAATAAAAGTATATGGGGTAGATTATGTTAATCTCGGATATAAGTCCGGGAGTGATGTGGTTATGACGCGACTGGGAACATCTTTTGCGGAAACATATCCGGTTGATGTTAAAAGCACACCGGTTGAGAAAATCCCGTTGATGAGACAGGTTAAAAATTTCGATGATATTGCGTTAATGGTCAATTTTTCCGTAGGGCATCCGGGGATTCGTGAATGGTTACAACAGGTGCAACGGCGGTATAACGTTAAAATGCTTTGCGGTGCTACCGGGATCATGTCCCCTGATCTGTATTCTTTCTATCAATCAGGCCAGTTGAAAGGGTTATTAGCTGGACTAATCGGCGCAGCGGAATATGAAACTTTGCTTAACCGACACGGTATGGCTCATGCCGGATTAACAGTTCAATCGGCTATTCACCTCTGCATTATTTTGTTGATTCTTATCGGTAACATTGCGTTCTTTTTACAAAAAGCGACTCGGAGGAAGAAATAATGGTCGATATCATCGGCGGATTTCTCACGGTTTTCTTCACCTTGGCGATAATGAGTTTTCTCTATCGTGATAATCCGATATATAAACTCGCAGAACATATTTACGTTGGCGTTGCTGCAGGATATGGTTTTGTAACCATTCTAGTATATACGATAAAACCGAATTTCTGGGATTGTGTTGCCCCGTTATTTACTGCTGCGCCGGGCGGACAATGGATTCGGATCGGTGCAGGAATCTTTGGCATATTATTTTTAATGCGGTTGAATAAGAAAACATTTTGGCTCTCAACTTATCCGCTAGCGATTATGGTTGGGACTTTTGCCGCGTTACGTATGACCGGACTTGCTAATAGCGATTTGGTAGGCCAATTACACGGAACAATCGACTGCCTGAAATTAAATGGGTTGTCTCTGTTTGAATGGGGGAAACCGGCGGTGATTAATAATCTGCTGATATTTATCGGCGTGATTTGCGTGTTAAGTTACTTTTTCTTTTCTTTGGAACATCGGGGAGTACTTAACGTTACTGGGAAAATCGGGATTTATTTTCTGATGATAACCTTCGGTTCTTCTTACGGCTATACCGTTATGGCACGAACATCGGTTTTTATCGGTCGAGTTAGCACGCTCTATTCATATAACACAGCCCAATACGCTTACGCAACAATTTTCTGTGCTCTCCTCATCGTTGCGGTTATCTATATTTCGCATAGATTAGAAATAACCCGCAAAAAAATACAGTAGACAGAAATCAGAAAAAATAATTCAAAAAATCCTGTATTCTGTCTACTGTTTTGTGGCTATGATGATTATCAAAATTATCCTAACCCTTGCGTTACTTCACGGTCTGATTTCGGTTTACCTTCTTGGTATGCTTCTTTTCCCGCTTCATAAGCAGCAGCAATTTGAGATTTTTTTGCGCGGACAAATTCTTTCCCTTTATCAATTATTTCTGCGCCTTTTTCAACGGTTTTCTCATACGCTTCAACCGTTGCTTCTTTCAATTCTCCTGCTTTTTTAGCGAGCATTTCTCGAGTTTCTTTCCCGGATTGTGGTGCGTATAATAAAGCGATTCCTGCGCCGATAACCGCCCCGGCAGCAAAAGCTAATAAAATACTCCCCCAACATGTTTCGTGTTCATGATTCGACATATCTGTTATCCCTCCTTTCTCCGAACAAATAGGGTATTTACAAACGTTGCAATACCTTTTTTAACCGCATTGATATTGTTGAGAACATTAATGATCGGCAGTTCGATTTGGTCGTAGACTAACGAAGTTATCTGATGTGCACGCTCAGCAATGGTTCGGAAATTCTCTATCACTTTTTCAATAAGCGAAATTTGTTCTTTCAAACCAGCGGTGATTTGATTGATATCTTCAATAGTTTTCTTTGTTTGTTGAAGTAAAGGAACGAGCTCGCGGTCTATATGATTCAAAGTTTTTTCTGCAGTTGCTGCTGTTTGCCGGAGTTGTTTTAATACAGGGATAAGATAAAATAGTAAAATAACGAAAACTGTGGCTATAACCAATACTCCAAGAGCAATAAATGTTTCCATAAAATAGGGTTCCTCCTTAAAGAATTAACTATTTCAGATTAACATAGCCCGCCATACTTGTCAAGTCAACCTAATCGTGATATTATCATACATTATGCATCGAATATATATTCCTCCAGAATATGTTTCAGAAAATGAAATATTTTTTCCTGATGAACCGAGACATCGAGTAAGGAGTGTATTACGATTAAACTCCGGTGATATGGTGATTATTTTCGACGGGCATGGACAAGAATATCAGGTGGTACTAAATCAACTCGGTAAAAATGAAATTCGCGGTACTATTACATCCAAACGCATAATCAATCGTGAGCCGAAATTAGATATCACCTTACTACAAGGACTGCCAAAATCTGAAAAAATGGAATTAATTGTTCAGAAAGCTACGGAATTAGGAGTGTCTCGGATTATTCCAATTATCACCGACCGGACTATCCCAAGGTTAACTGCGGAAAAAGCGAATCTCCGAGTAGAACGTTGGCAGAAAATAGCGATTGCTGCTGCGGAACAGTCCGGTAGAACGCGAATTCCTGAAATCAAACCGCCGGTTCCGTTTATGCAGGGGTTAAGAAATAGTGTATCCGAGGAACTCCGATTATTTTTCTGGGAAGAAGAAAAGGAAAACACGCTCAAATCAATTTTAAAAAAACGACGGACATTAAATTCACTCGCATTGTTTATCGGTCCGGAAGGTGGATTCACTATGGCGGAAGCGGAATTAGCGAAACAAGCTGGTGCTCAAATTGTTTCGTTGGGTTCTCGAGTGTTACGAACAGAAACTGCAGCGATAGCCGTTTTAAGCATTTTACTTTATGAATTCGAGTAGGATAAGATATAATAATTATCTAATAGAATTTGGGGGGAAATGTATGACGATTAATGAAGTTCGCAAGATTGCAAAAGATAAAGGCATCAAACTCGCCGCTCGACAAACAAAAGCTGAAATCATCCGGATGATTCAAAAAGCGGAAGGGAATTTCGATTGTTTCGGAACCGCACAAGGTTATTGCGATCAGTTGAATTGTTTATGGCGGGAAGACTGTCTGAAATAAGCAAACGGCTTGTAATTAATGAAACGATATTGCATAACAATTTGTTTTTTTATTGATTTATTTCAGATTTGGAATCAATAATCTACAATTATAGTCCACTCATCCGGATAACTTCTAATCCATGTTTTTCTAGTTCCTTAATGAACGGATTTATTCCGACCGCATCACTGGCAATATGACCGGTGATAATTAAATTCCCGATATTTTCCGCTTGCAATTTGGTTAACTCCTCATGATAAATATGGATATAAATGACCGTAGATATGCCATATTGATAATAAGTTTTTGCAATTTCATAACCCCCGTTCGTTCCTGCACCGTGAACCACCACTACTCTTCCCGCAAGATTGGTTAGTTTTCCAAGTCGAAGTTCAATTTTGGTCACGGCTTTTTGAAATTCAGGCAGTTCCATTAAACAGCTAATTACATCCGCCACCGTTGAATCTGATTTTAACGAGTTATCAATCTGATTTTGCATAATACGGCGACCGAGTTCATCGCAGGGGTTATGAATATTCATATACGGCATATTTAACAATCGAGCTATTGACGGCTTATGGTCATAGTTCTGCATATGGTTATTAACTATAGATTTTTGATAGAGATTCTGTACGACTTTTTCTGCAACAAAATGCGGTACTCCAGCGTTAGTTAAAAAGTCTATATGACGCAAGACAATCGGGGCAAAATTCACCACAGCATGGTTTCCTTGTGGGTGGTGGGCGATAACACAATCGCAACCGAGCTGTTTTGCTAACAATAATTCAGGGACGCCCATATCAATTCCAATAGCGATTTTCTTGATATTTTCACCAGCAACATAAATTTCACTATCGCATGGAATCTCTTTATATCCGACTAAATCTAACGCAAGTTGCATGATTTCTGTTGTATTCATACTATTTTTCTCCTTTTCACATATAAAAGATAAAAAATTCTATGATATAAGTCTTGAATTTTCAAGGTAGAAAACGAATAATAACGAATTATAGATTTGAGTGTAGAAGAAATGTTTTATTTTTGATTATAAGATTGATTGATACCGCCAACCAGGCGGCGTCACCGTAGCGTACTATTTAAGAGTTTTGAGAATTACTTAAATTGCGACACACTTAAACTCCGCTGATTTATTAGTTTATTCAATTCATATTACGTTAAAATAATTAATAGAATTTATGATTACAAAAAATAATACCATTGCATTTTATACTTTTGGCTGTAAAGTAAATCAGTACGATACCCAGCGGCTGCGTGCGGCATTTATTGCTGCCGGATGGAAAGAAGTAAAAGCGCATGAAGAAGCACAGCTTTATGTCATTAATACCTGCACGGTTACGGCTGATAGCGACCGTAAAGCTCGACAATTAATTCGGTCAATTGCACGAAATCATCCGCAAGCAGAGATTATCGTTACTGGCTGTTCTGCGGAATTGTATCCTGCAGAATTAAAACAATTACCCAAAGTATCGTTTGTTTTAGGGAATAGGGAACAAGAACGAATCATCGAATTGATTAGTCAGAGAAACGGGATGTATCAAAAACCTGCTAAAACAATATTAACATCGATATCAGAGTTTGCTGGCCATACCCGAGCATTTATAAAAGTTCAGGATGGATGTAATGGGTATTGCGCATATTGTATCGTTCCCAAAGTCCGCGGGGAACCGAGAAGCAGACCGGAGCAAGAGATTATTCATGAAGTTGAATTATTAGCGCAAAAAGGATATAAAGAAATTGTTTTAACAGGAATTAGATTAGGTCTCTATGGTAAAGATAACTATGCTACTCCAGGAAGCAATTTATCTACGCTCATTTCAAAATTAACTGCGATTGATGGAATTAAACGGATTCGATTATCATCACTCGAACCGATGGATATAGAGTTACCCGCATTATTGGATGTGTTTAGGACTGAACCGAAATTATGTCACCATCTGCATATTCCGCTACAAAGCGGAAGTGATGAAATTCTATCCGCAATGCAACGAACCTATACTGTTCAGCAATATGAAGAAATGATCAATCGTATTCGGGAATGTATTTTTGATATTGCGATAACTACCGACATCATCGTCGGGTTTCCTGGTGAAACTGAAAAACATTTTCAACAAACAATAGAAATGCTTTGCCGTATTGGATTTGCAAAAACCCATGTGTTTCGATATTCTGTTCGTCCGGGAACCAAGTCGAGTATGATGGGAAATCAGATTGATAGCCAAATTGCAAAACAGCGCGTACGCCAGCTTATTCAGCTCGCAGAGGAAGTTGCCAGTGAATACAGAAAAAAATGGATCGGGAAGACAGTTGATGTTTTAGTAGAAGAAAAACTAGATAACAAGACCGGATTTTTAACTGGATTAACAAACCAGTATCTTCGCGTGAATTTCCCGGGAGATGCAACCTTGTTTAACCAGCTGATTTCAGTTACAATTGAACATATGAGAGGAATGATATTAATAGGAAGAAAATCTCATTAGGGAAGGATGGTAACCAATTCTATGAGTAAATTATTCCATGATGAACGAGTTTGTATCTTTTGTAAAATTGTTAACGGAGAAATTCCTTCACAAAAAGTGTATGAAGATAATGACCTACTTGCGTTTAAAGATATTCAACCAAAAGCGCCGGTGCATATTCTCATTATCCCTAAAAAACATATTCCAACCGTTTTAGAAGCACAAGAATCGGATGCGCGTTTACTCGGTAAGATGGTGTTAGTAGCCAATAAAATCGCACAGGACGAACGTATAGCCGAATCAGGGTTTCGATTGGTATTCAATTGCAATCGCGATGCGGGTCAGGCAGTATTTCATATTCATCTGCATCTCCTTGGCGGACGGCAGTTAGGTTGGCCTCCCGGTTAAAAATTGACTACCAAATGAATAAAAGGATTCAGGTTTGCTTTTTCGCTTTATCAAGGAAGTAGCGGATACGAGTAGCGAGATTGAGCGGGTCAAATGGTTTCGTAATATAATCTTCCATTCCCATTTTTTTTGCTTTTTCCATATGTTGCGGCTGATCAACTGCGGTAAGCATAATCACCGGAATATTTTTGGTAGTTTTCTTTTTTTTAAGCTGCTGATATACTTCAAAGCCGTCCATATACGGCATCATCATGTCTAATAGGATAATGTCCGGCTGTTCCAACTCTGCTTTTTCAATTCCTTCCCGCCCGTTATCGCAAGTTATTACTTCAAATCCTTCAAGATGCAAACTCATCTGAATGATAGCTAGGTTATCATATTGGTCATCAATTGCTAAAACTTTAATCATAGTTTAGAAATACTATACGATTTCTAATTTCAATTTCCCAATTTGAAATATTACTTCCATTCCACATCTTTTTTGGTGGACTCTTCACTTATGACCTTCTCAATATCCGGTCGGGTTTTCTTTTCAGTTGCACCAAATTTTAAAAGTATCTCTATGGTTTGCTGAAGTTCAATATGGTCGAATGGTTTGGTCATGTAAATTGTCGCACCTTTTTTTAATCCGAACTCTTTTTCTACCGGAGTACCTTTTGCAGTCAAGAATATTATTGGAATAGATTGCATCTGCGGATGTTTTTTCATACTTTCTACAAGTTGATACCCACTCATTTTGGGCATCATAATATCAATGATCGCTAAATCCGGCTGATATTTAAACGCTTTTTCTAACCCGGCCATTCCATCAGCAGCAGTGAGCACCTCATACTTTTCTGTGAGGAGAGTTTCAAGTATTCGGATAATATCTGGGTTATCATCAACAATAAGGATTCGTTTTTTAGCCATAATCATTTTTCTAAGGTAATAGCTGTACAACCATTCATATAGGGTTGTAATACCGGCGGAATTAAAATAGACCGGTCTGCTTGTTGAAAATTTTCTAAAATAGCAACAAAAGTTCTGCCGATAGCTAACCCTGAACCGTTTAATGTATGGACATATTCCAACTTTGATTTTGGATTGCGGCGAAATTTAATATTTGCTCTGCGTGCTTGGAAATCTTCGAAATTACTACAAGACGATATCTCACGATACGTTCCCGAACTTGGTATCCATACCTCAATATCATAACATTTTGTAGCGGCAAAACTCAAGTCGGCTGTACATAATAATACCACACGATAAGGTAGGTTGAGTAATTGTAACACCTTTTCTGCATCGGCGACGAGCTTTTCTAATTCATTATATGATTCTTCTGGTTTAACAAATTTAACTAATTCGACTTTGTTGAACTGATGGTTTCGAATGAGTCCTCTGGTATCTTTTCCTGCCGCTCCAGCTTCACGACGGAAACACGGTGTAAATGCTGTATAATACAGCGGTAAACTTGCTCCATCAATAATTTCATCTCGGTGGATATTGGTTAGCGGAACTTCTGCCGTGGGGATAAGATAAAATCCATCCGTTTCACATTTAAACATTTCATTTTCCAATTTCGGTAATTGCCCTGTTCCGGTCATACTTTGCTCATTAGCGAGAATCGGCGGAAAAATTTCTTTATACCCGTGCTGGGATGTATGCAAGTCAAGCATAAAGTTAATTAATGCGCGTTCAAGTTTAGCACCTAATCCTTTATAAAGCGGAAACCGAGCACCAGCGATTTTCGACGCACGCGGTAAATCAAGTATATCGTGGAGTTCGCCAAGTTCCCAGTGTGGCAGCGGGTCAAAGTTGAATTGCGGAATCTCTCCCCAACGCCGAATCTCTTGATTATCGCGTTCATCTTTTCCAATCGGAACAGTTGGATGAGGTACGTTCGGAACAGTTAAAAGTAACTGTTCAAGTTTCGCTTCTGTTAGACGAACTTTTTCGTCAAGCAGTTTGATAGTATCGGATACTGAGCGCATTGCGTTGATTTTTTCAGTTGTATCTTGGTTCATTCGTTTCAACATCGAAATTTCTTCCGAGGTTTTATTCCGTAATGCTTTAAGAGTTTCCACCTCGACCAAGAGTTTGCGTCGCTGTTCATCAAGGGATAATAACGTATCTAAATCTACCGATTGGTTTTTATTAGCGATACCAAACCGTACCCTATCAAGATTCTCTTTAATAAACTTAATATCGAGCATAATGAATATCTGATAATTACTAAATAATTAAAAATTGTATGATGTTATGAGAAATTAGTCAAATAGTAATAAATTAACCCGCTAAATTTTTATAAATAAAAAAACCCTAATTTATTTAACACATCTGAAATCCTAATTTACTAGCCTACCCAGCATCAGGATATTTACAAGTAATTCTATACGGATTAACCAACGAACAAAACTACTTAGACAATTTACAGAATAAAATTAGGGTTAACTCAAATAGGTTAAATTATCCTCTGAGTTAATACTGATATTTCATTACCACTTGCCTTACCGAAACTTACCCTGTGATCGCTATGTTCGGGTATAGTCAATGATTAAACTTTGGTTACGTTGATCGCTTGATATCCTTTTTCCCCTTTAACAATTTCAAATTCTACAGTTTGTCCTTCAGCAAGGGTTTTAAATCCGTCGCCTTGCACAGCAGAATAATGGACAAAAACATCTTCACCATTATCTTGCGCAATAAATCCGTAACCTTTTCGGTCATTGAACCATTTCACTCGCCCTTTAACTCGATCTGCCACGCGTATCGTACCTCCTTTCTGATAGAAAATAAAAAACCATCTTTCAAGTCATTCAAAGTTTCATGACAATAAGATGGTTTTGTATTTAAGCGAAATAATATTATGCAAAATAAAACAATCCACTGCTAATACCCGTTGCCGTATTTAATATACCAAGACAGTCAATATTTGTCAAGCTAATTTTATCATTCAGTATCTCTTCGTTAAAACTTGAAAAGCGGTATATGATTAATTTTAGCAATATTTTCGTAATAATTTCCAGAATAATTGTGAACTTAAAACGACCGTAATAATAATGATACCCTGTAATACTTCAATAAGCTCTTTCGGTACTAACGAATTTATGACTAATCCACCGTGACTTAAAGTACCAAATAATAACCCGGCGAAAAAAACACCAAACGGTTGATTTCTGCCTAATAAAGCGACGGCAATTCCCATAAATCCTATTCCGGAAGAAAAACCATCTTCAAAAAAATATTTGTATCCAAGAACAAAGTTAGTTCCAACCAAACCTGATAGTCCTCCGCTTAACATCATAGTAGATATGATGATATATTTGACATTAATTCCGGCACATTCTGCAGCACTCGGAGATAATCCTGTCGCGCGAAGTTCATAACCGTACTTCGTTTTATATAAGAGAATTTTGAGCAAAAATACGCAACCTATTGCGAGCAGTAAACTTGTGTTTGCTAAAGAACCTTGGAAAAAAGGGAGCCAGTTCTGGAGTCGAGGTAATCTTGCCGAAGGTAAAATTTCAGCTGTATGAACTGTTTGATCCAAATAAAAATAATGTTGTCCGAGAAACGCAACTAAAGCGACCGCAATGAAGTTTAGCATAATGGTATTAATGACTTCGTGAACACCAAGTTTCGCTTTCAGTAATCCGGGAATGAATCCCCAGATAGCTCCACCAATAAAGCCAACTACAATACATATTGGCAGTAAAATAATTTTTGGAAGGGTAGGGAACATAGCTCCCGTTATTGCAGTTAAAAAAGCGCCAAGATATAATTGTCCTTCAGCGCCGATATTAAATAGGCCTGCACGAAATGCAATTGCCACCGAAAGTCCTGTGAAAATTAATGGCGTTGCATTGAATAAAACTTGACCGATTCCATACCAATTTACCGTCTTAATTGTACCGAATGTTCCTTCAAGTAATAGTTGATAAACTAACACCGGATTTTTTCCGATTATTAATATAAAAATTCCGCCAATTCCCAACGATATCAATACGGCAACAATCGGGACAATGAAATCGGACACAATTCGGCTAGATAAAATCATTTTTTTATTCATGTTATAGATAATAAATCGTTCGGGTATACAACTATCGATTTATAAGCACCATCACCACAATCTTGGGATGATATGTAATATCTTAAAGATAAAACCGAATCCGATGGTAAAAATAACGCAGCTAATAAAACTACCTATTGCGAGCATTGTATAACTTTGTTTCCGACTTAGTTTTAAGATATGCGCTAGAAGTACCGCTGTCCACATGCCACCGCCGCAAGTCGGCATAGCTGCAACTAATATGACGCCTAGACCACCAAATGATTGAGCTAGTTTTCTGATTCTACTTTTTTCAAATTGTTCTTTTGTTGGCAATCGTTTGGTTAATAGGTTCAATATCGGAATTTTAGGAATTTCTTTTTCATATAAACGGAAAAATAACGGAATTTGTAGCAAATCCAACCCAAATACGGCGAGAAACACGACCCAAGTGCGAATGTGCAGAGCTAACGCTGCGGGAATAGATACCGCTCGACTAAAGAATATATACAGTAACAATGCGGTCAAATAGGAAATTAAAGTTTTCATATTATGACTCTGCTTGGAGAACACCGGTCATCATAAGTCCTAATTGGCGACTATCGGTTTGTTCGGCTGGGACTATCCCAACAATTTTTCCTTCATACATCACCGCAATTTGGTCTGATAACAATAAAATTTCTGATAAATCGGCTGAAACTAAAAGAATCCCCGCACCTTGAGTTCGTGCATCAATCAGCTGCTGATGTATATATTCAGTTGCACCGATATCTAATCCCCGGGTTGGTTGAGCGGCAATTAACAGTTTTGGCAACCGGGATAATTCCCGAGCAATAACCACTTTCTGCTGATTACCACCGGATAGATTCCGAACAAGAAAATATGGGTTCGTAGGTCGAATATCGTAAGTACGCATAAGCTTCTGCGCATTATCTTCAATGTTTTTTAATCTAAGGAAGCCGTGATGTGAAAAATTCGACTCCCAATGTCGACCTAGAATAAGATTATCTGAAATTGTATAATCTAGAATTAATCCGCGTTTAAGCCTATCTTCGGGAATATGTCCTATCGGAAGTTGTAGGATTTTTCGGGTAGGTAAATTCGTAATGTTAACATTTAAAAACCGAATGTAGCCAGAATGGATTTTTCGTAATCCGGTGATACATTCGATCAGTTCTGTTTGACCATTTCCTTCAACACCAGCAATACCAAGAATTTCGCCAGCACGTAATGTAAAAGATATGTTTTTTAATATCGTGATTTTTTGGGAATTAATCGCGGAAACTTTTTCAAGTTCTAATACAATTTCAGCAGGTTTCGCCGGTGGTTTCTGAATATGGAATAACACTTCGCGACCGACCATTAATCGTGCTACTTCTTCTTTCGTGGTTGAACGTGTTGTTAGACGTCCAACCACTTTCCCCGATTTCATAACGGTTATCCGGTCGCTTAATTCCATTACTTCATTAAGTTTATGCGTAATAAAAATAATCGTCTTTCCTTGTTGTTTAAATTGTTGAAGAATAGAGAACAGTTCATCAGATTCTTGTGGAGTAAGAACGGCAGTTGGTTCATCAAGAATAAGGATTTCTGCTCCTCGATATAACGTTTTAATTAATTCTACTCGCTGTGCTTGTCCTACACCCAATTGATAAATTTTACTTTCCGGGTCAATTTGGAGCCCATATTCTGTTGATACTGTTTTAACCTTTGCTTGAGCTGATAGCTTATTGAGCATATAAGCAAACCGGCGAGGTTCGTTACCTAAAATAACATTTTCCGTTACCGTAAAGGGTGGAATGAGCATAAAATGTTGATGCACCATACCAATCCCTTGACGGATGGCATCGTTCGGGTTATGAAAAGTAACCAAGTTGTTTTTGATATAGATTGAGCCGGAATCTGGATGGAGTAATCCATAGAGTATGTTCATTAATGTAGTTTTCCCAGCGCCGTTTTCTCCAACCAAAGCATGGATCTCTCCCGGTACAATGTCCAAATCCACAGCATCATTCGCGATAATTGAACCAAACCGTTTTGTTATCTGGCGCATTTGTACTATTGGAGAAAGCATGAATGAAGATACGAGTATCAAGTATCTAGTACTAAGTACCAAATGCTAAATACCGAGTACCAAATACCTATACCATGAATCTATTTTGGCAAGTCTTTTAACGTTGTTGGAACGACAATTTCACCTTTGATAATTTTGTCACGCAGCATTTCGACCTGGTGATGAACAGCTGGTGGAATTAGTGATTGGTTGTTTGCATCGTAAACATAGTCAATACCATTCGATTTTAAATCAAAGGTGTGTACTCCCCCATGAAATTGTCCTTCTTGAACGGATTTGATGGTTTGGAACACGGCTTCATCAACTCGTTTGACCATGCTAGTGAGGATAGTATGTGCTTCCTGCATTTCTTTTGGTGCAGTTTGGAATTGATCAGCATCAACTCCGATAGCATATTTCTTTTTTTGAAACGCGGCTTCAAAAACACCTAGACCGGTTGACCCTGAAGCATGGTAGATAATATCAGCTCCGTTATCATACATAGCTAGAGCTAGTTCTTTTCCTTTAGTTGGGTCTTTAAATGCGTTTCCGGTTAATCCAGCATAATTAGCAAAAACAACGCATTTCGGATTAACATATTTAACGCCCATTTTATATCCAGTTTCAAATTTTTCAATCAATGGGATTTTCATTCCACCGATAAACCCGACTTTGTTGGTTTTGGTTAGTAATCCTGCTAGTGCACCCACTAAAAAACTGCCTTCTTCTTCTTTAAATTTGAGTGCAACCACATTGGGAGGAATTTCTTTGTTTGGATCAACGGTATAATCTACACAGGCAAACTTTTTATCCGGAAATTCTTTTGCAATCGCATTGATATCGTCAGTAAATAGAAAACCGATTCCGAAAATAAGTTTTATTTCCGGATTCCGTGCTAATTGGCGGAGTTGGGTGGCGCGGTCAGTCGCTTGGGGGGTTTCGAGATATTCATATTCGATTCCCAGTTCTTTTCGTGCGCGTTCTAATCCTTCATATGCTGAATCGTTAAACGATTTATCACCGCGGCCGCCAATATCAAAAACCAATCCTACTTTCATTTTTTCTGAACCTGAAGTTGCCGGTTCCGGGGTTTTGGAACAACCATAGAAGCTCATCAATAATACTGCGATAATTAACCAAGAAATATATTTGTTGACCATAAGATATAGTTCCCCTTTATTACAGGATTTGATACATTACATATCTCTACCGTTAAGCATCAATAAAAAGACTAACCAATTCAAATTTGGTTACATCGACTAATCCTTTATCCGTTAATTTTAGTTCTGGTATAACGGGCAATGCTAAGAATGATAAGGTCATAAATGGGTCTTCCGGTAGTGCTCCGAGCGATTTTGCTGCACGATTCACCGCAGCAAGTTTATTTTTAACCTCAGGTAGTGGTAGTGGTGAAATTAACCCAGCAATTGGTAGGGGAAGTGATTCAATAATTTGTTGGTTATTAACAACAACTAATCCACCTTGCATTTTTATTATTTGCACCGCTGCAGTCAGCATATCTGTATCATTAGTTCCAACCACAATAAGATTATGCGAATCATGTGCGACACTGGTAGCTAACGCGCCTGATTTCAATCCAAATCCATGCAGTAATCCGAGTCCAATGTTACCGGAAGCATTATGTCGTTCGATGACCGCTAACTTTAATAAATCCCGGGTTGTATCTGCGACGACACATCCATTTTCGAGTTTTGGTTCAACAAGTTTTTGTCGCGTCGTTATCTGATGAGGGATAAGTTCGATGACGCGGCATTTTCCTTTTCCAGCAGGAATTTTGAAATCCGTTTCATAAAGCCATTTCACATTAATACTACTGCGCACATGCACCGGCGGTCGTGGTGTTTCCGGAACAATACAAACACCATTCATTGCCACTTTTTTCCCTTGTTTAAAGACCATATTTATGGTAAATGATTTCCAATCATCAATAACAACAATGTCAGCAATATATCCCGGCACAATCGCTCCAAGTTGACCTAATTTGAAATATTTCGCTGTATTAATCGTTGCCATCCGAATTGCTAACACCGGATGTATTCCCATCTCTATAGCAACTCGAATCATCGAATCTATATGGCCTTCGGTCATCAAATCAAAGGGTGTTCGATCGTCGGTAACAAACATTAATCGGTCAACGTTATAGGGGGTAACCAGCGGAAGTAAATCGCGGAGATTTTTTGTTACCGTTCCTTCTCGAAGCATAACATACATTCCCAACCGAAGTTTTTCGCGCGCTTCTTCAACGGTAGTACATTCATGGTCACTGGCGATTCCGGCAGCGATATAGGCATTCAACTCTTTTCCAGATAAACCAGGTGAGTGTCCATCGATTCGTTTCTGTCCCGCAATTTTAAGTTTATCTAACACATCACTATCTTGGAGAAGAACTCCGGGGTAATTCATCACCTCTGCAAGTCCCAGAACCCATTTATCATTAAAAAACGAAAATAAATCGATTGCTTTTAATTCCGCACCAGCGGTTTCGAGATGCGTCGCTGGCACACATGAGGGAAGCATGATGTACACACTAATCGGATTATATTTACTTGATTTAAGAATATATAAAATACCTTCTGCACCGAGAACATTAGCTATTTCATGCGGGTCAATGATAATCGTTGAAGTTCCGTGGGGGACAACCGCTTTCGCAAATTCCGAAACGGTTACCATAGAACTTTCGAGATGCAGATGGCCATCAATAAAACCTGGAGCGATATATTTTCCAGTAACATCAATTTCTTCTTTACCATGGTAAGACCCTATACCTGCTATTTTATCTTGGAAGATAGCGACATCTGCCGGATATATTTCTCCGGTTAATACATTAACTATCTGACCATTTTTAAGAACAATATCTGCTGGAATATCGCCTTTGCTAACACTAATTAACGTTTCTATACTCATAACAATTGAATGAAGTTAAAATAAATAAATTAATTCAGGGTGAAGTGATATAATTCCAGGTGTAGTTGTGCAATATCATAGATATCCATATACCATAGATATGCTAATCGCGTGAGAATCACATAACTAACCTGTCACCGTTTAAGTATAATCTAACACTATGATGTGAATATTCCTTAGTTATTAGGGAACTTGTTAATACAAGTATTCATTATATTTTAGATTTACCTGTATCCGAAGCGATAGTTTGTTCGGGGAAAGTTGTCCCCGAATTTATGTTCCGAAAATAATCAGAAGCCTTCAAAATATTAATCGCTTGAACGAGTTCGACATCTTCTACCATTTCTTTTTCGGTGATAATTTTTTCATTTTCAATTTTAACTTTTGGAACTTTTAAATCTCCAAGGGTTCCCTGTGCCATTAGTGCCATTTCAACTTCTGGCGGAACTTCTACTTCAATGTTAGGGACAATACCACCTGTTGTCGGTTCTGATGTAGTCCGATGAATACTTTTTCCACTCGGTGTATAATATTTTGCGGTGGTTAACCGTAATCCACAGTTACCACTTAAATCCATTACCGATTGGACTGAACCTTTTCCAAAAGTTCGTTTTCCTTTAGGACCAATAATGACACCTCGTTTCCAGTCCTGTAAAGCACCAGCGACAATTTCTGAAGCACTCGCGCTTCCTTCATTAACCAAAACAGCTATCGGATATTTCAAAAATTTCGGTTGTTCATCCGTAGATTTATATACGCTATCTTGTCCAGGAGCACGCCCACGGGTACTCACAATGATCTTGTTTGCGGGAAGAAATAAATCGCTAACGGCAACCGCTGATTTCAACAAACCGCCAGGATTATATCGAAGGTCTAATATGATTGCGGACATTCCTTCCTTTTCCAATTGCGTTAAGATTCGTTTTAAATCCTCCGGTGTTTTTTCGCGAAATTCAGTGATACGGATATATCCAATAGAATCGGTAATAAGTTTTCCACGAACACTTTCCAGTTTAATAATATCGCGAGTTATGGTGAATGTTAATAAATCTTTCTGCCCTTCTCGAGCGATTTTTAATGTTACCTGGGTTCCTTTCGGACCGCGCAGTTTTTTTACCGCATCTTCTTGTGTAATTCCTTCAGTGCTCTTTCCATCAATTTCAACAATGCGATCGTTGGCTTTAATCCCCGCACGAAATGCCGGTGTATTTTCTATCGGTGATTCTACAGTTAACCAACCATCCCGAATTGTTATTCGAATACCCAGCCCGCCAAATTCGCCCCGAGTGTCAATCTCTAGTTCTTTTAATTGGTCGGGTTCCATAAACTGGCTATACGGGTCGAGCGTGCGTAACATACCGCGAATCGCTCCACGAACCAGTTCTTTCGGCTGAACTTCTTCAACATAATTCGATTGGATACGAGCGAGTACTTCACTAAACAGTTTGAGGTTCTCATATAACTCGGTTTGTTGCGCAGATTTTGGTTTTGAAAATCCACTGCTTAATAAGAGACTAAGAACTAAGATAAGAACTACGAGTCCGAATATTTTTAACGCCCGAGATAAAAAGGTTTTGTTCATAGAAATTTTCTCACTTTTCTTATCCATTAGGTTTTAGATTAGCTAATACGCCAAGCCGACTGGAAGCTTCAGCTGCCCAACCTGAATTTGGATAGGTTTTTATTACGCGATTGTAACATTCTTTCGCTTTCATTAAATTTCCGGTTTGTTCATAGCTCTTTCCGAGTTGAACTAAAGCTTCTGAAATTAAAAAACTATCTGGCTGATGGTTTACCAACTGGTCAAACGCTGCAATGGCTTTTGGGAAATCGTGCCGGTTTAAGTAGATATAGCCAAGTGATAATTGTGCCCATGCAGCGATAAATCCGCGCGGCGACTTTTTTAGAATCTCTTGGTAAGTATTAATAGCATCGTCAGTTCTATTCAAGCGAAAATAAACATCGGCTAGATAGAGTCGGGCATATTGACCTGATTTGGTTCGGGAATATTTTTCTGAAACCGATTTAAATTTTTCAATACATTGAGTATAATTAATTGTCTGCGTTGCTCGGTCTTGGCTCTGAAATGCATTGTGATAGAATTGAATCCCTTCTAACAGGCTTAATTCAGCAGATTTTTGCTGTTCTTTGAAATAGGAAATACTTGCATAAATGAGAAGTATCCCAACTACCGTTGCAACGACCGGGATAATGACTTGTTTTGGATGAGTTCGGGTGTATCGAATGGCATGGTCAACAAAAATTGCTAATTCGTTTTTTTTCAAAGTTTTTTTATCAAGTTTTATATGTTTTGCATCGGCCATAAGTCGTTTGGTATAAACTCCTCTTGATAAGATAATTAAAATATAGATTTAAAATCACAACAAATAAAAATAAACAATTTCCCTTTGATTTGGAACGCCCGGGGGGAATTGAACCCCCGGCATGCGGTTTAGGAAACCGCTGCTCTATCCAACTGAGCTACGGGCGCACCATACATCGAAATTCCAAAATCCAAATTCCAAAATTCCAATAGATTGCAAATTCCAAGTTCTAGTCTTTCAGGGTGTTGTTTGGAGTTTGATGCTTGGAACTTGGAATTTATTGGGGTATAGTGCGCTAGTACCTTATCAATGACCGATAAGGATAATTTCCTAATTTTTGTCGTCCCTGTAAAAAGGTTAACTCAATTAGCGTGACAATTTCAACGATTTCACCTTGCAACTTATTAACTAGTTCAATAGTTGCGCTTAATGTTCCGCCAGTCGCTAGAACATCATCTATGATGACCACTTTCTGTTTCGGTTCGATTGCATCTTGATGAATTTGCAAACTATCAGTTCCATATTCTAATTGATATGATGCGGTAACCGTTTTCCAAGGGAGTTTACCAGGTTTACGAGCTGGAACGAAGCCAACCCCGAGACGATACGCAACTCCGCTCGCTAAAATAAATCCACGGGATTCGATGCCGACAATTAAATCTACCGGTTGGTGTAAATACGGTTCACTTATCCAGTTAATTGCTGCAGCAAATGCAGTTTTATCTTTTAATAAAGGAGTAATATCGCGAAAAATAATTCCGGGTTTCGGCCAATCCGGTAAATCACGAATATATTGGACTAAATTCAGTGGCATACCATAAAAAGAGTTAGGTCATCCCACACAGTGTATTTGGATAAGTTCGATAAGATAAGACTATTGTTGTTTCATGGATAGTAAAATTGTCCAGTCCTAATATGCGGTGCGGAATGACCTAACCTATGTAAATTTAAAATGTTTATATATTCTAAGCTTCAAACCGACTCGAATAGTGTCGTTTCTGTTTTTTCCGTAACGCAGCGATTTGTTTCTTCTTTTTACGAATGCTAGGTTTATCGTAGTATTCGCGTTTTTTAAGTTCTTGCATTAACCCCTGTTTTTCGCATTCTTTTTTGAACCGACGCAATGCTTTATCGATAGTTTCATTGTCCATCACTTTAACTTCTGGCATCCATAGTCCACCCCCTATTCTCTCTTTTATCCTTATCACTATATACTTATGATGATATATAATTTATGTATAGATTATAGCTAGAATTCAGCTTTTTTGTCAATTAATATTAATAGTTATCAGAATAAATAATAAACTGGTATATAAATCTCAATAATTATGTAACTTTTTGTTGACGATATTCTTTACTTTGTGTTATTTTATATAGTGTAAAAATGTAATTACATTTTTATTGTTTTTGATTTTCTAGTAAAGGAGGTGAAAGTTATAAATGAGTAAAAAGAATTTTGGATTTACGTTAATTGAGTTATTGATTGTGGTAGCGATTATTGCGATTCTCGCTGCGATAGCGATACCGAACTTTCTCGCCGCACAGACTCGAGCAAAGGTAACCCGAGCGAAAGGTGAGATGAAATCGTTAGCCACGGCGTTGGAAGCGTATTATGTAGATAACACGGCATATCCGGATGATTTGATATTACACAGTGGTGGTTGGCCATGGTATGTTCCGGATTGTATCAGTACGCCGGTAGCGTATATTGCCAGTGGTAAGCTTCGAGATTTAATGCGACCGATTGGAATTTATGGTGGGATGTATCCTGGGGACCGTTATCGGTATATCAATTATGATTGTGAAGTAAATGGGCACTATGATAACCGATACGGAGCTAACTGGCCAGATTTGGTTGGTCGAGAGTCGGCTAAAAAAGGTCGGTGGAATTATGGTAAATGGCGGTTATCTTCTTGCGGACCGGATGGCACCGCAGGTCCTTATGCAGGGTTGATCTATAAAGGCGTGACTATTCCGCCGCAATATGTTTGGGATGCTAATGCGCTTCTATACGATCCAACCAATGGCACGATGAGTTGGGGTGATGTGATTCGTTCGCAGAAAGAAGCTGACCATAGAACGGAATACGGTTCACTAACAGACATGGGTGTGGAATAAAATTTTTTCAAAGGTTGATAAAGGAACGAATACTTTTGTATTCGTTCCTTTTTTTTTACTAATTTATCCGTCCAATGGATTTTAATCTTTCCATACAGAACCTACATATCTAAAACAAATTATTTTTAAAAGTATAGGGGGTGAATTAAAATGAAACTTAACAAAAAGAATTTTGGGTTTACGTTAATTGAGTTGCTGATTGTGGTAGCGATAATTGCGATTCTCGCTGCGATAGCGATACCGAACTTTCTCGCCGCACAGACTCGAGCAAAAGTATCTCAAGTTAAAAAAGAGCACCAAACAATTGCTACGGCACTTGAATCGTATTATGTAGATAATACATTTTATCCGCTAGATTTTTTAGGTTGGCCTCCAGCATGGCCATTCTATTTGCCGAATGCCATAAGTACACCGATTACATATATTACAAGTAATAAACTCTATGATCCTTTTGCTGTGTTGAGAAATCCTGGTGGTTCAACTGAACGAATTGGTGAACGATATCGGTATGTAAATTGGGCGACGCGTGGAGGAAACGCTACGGTTACCTATCCACAAGGGACCGAAGGTGATGGAATGTGGCGGTTATGGTCACTTGGTCCGGATCGGGATTCGGAAACAGCAGAAAATCAATATTACGACCCATCAAATGGAACGGTTAGTAATGGTGATATTTATCGTACCCAGAAGTATGGTGTTGGTCGAGCGGGATTTAACCAATAGTTTCTATTAAACGAGTATATCAGATTTTTACCTTGAACATATAGATTCGGTCTAAAAGGAACGAACGAGGTAGTCTTTGTTCGTGATTTAATATACGCACTTTTAAAATTTATGGCTGATGTTTAGAGTTATACCTTTTTATGAAAAATATAAAACATCCCAATTTGATTGCTTAACTTAAAATTAGCTATTATGTATTGTTTTAAATACGGAAAATCATCTAATCGAGAGTTTGTTCCTAGCCAAGATATATCTTCTAAAACGACTAATTCTACGCCATTTTTCTTCAAATCATTAACTATCCAGTTGTCTAACTCATTGTGTTTCAATGATAAGGAATAGGTCAAATCTTTATGAAACCATAATACGGGTTGTGGAGATGGTAGATTCAGTAATCCATAAATTATTGTATAATCCGGAAAGATAAATACTGATTTATTCTGCTGTTTGAGATAATTAAGCAGATATACAAAATCCTCTTCTTTTAACAGTCTGCCATAGATATGGGTAGGATTTCCCCAACGTAGTATGGATAATTTATCTTCAACGCAATAATGTGGAAATTTTGAATTAGTGAATACATCATGTACATTGCGGTTTAATCCAACAGATATACCTTGAATTACCAGCCACAATAGGATTAATCCTAGAATTAGTTTTATACTAATAGTAACTCCGGTTCGTTTAAATTCTTGTGGTAGAATATTCCGAAATTGTAAGGAGGATGATATTCGTAACCATAATCCAATACCAATAGCTGCGATTATCCCAATAAAGGGAGCGCCATTTTCCGGTTGGTTATTAGTCGTATGAGTAAATAAATATTGTGCGATTAGTAATCCGATTCCAAGTAAACCTGCATATATTTCTCTCGTAAAATATTTTTTTCCTCGATGTAAGTTATACCAATGTAGTGAAATGATATAAGTGGCACTACTAAATGTAATAAGCGAAATAAAAGTATGTTCTTTCGGCGCGAAATCAAATGGCGGGAAAAAGTCTGTTTTGAAGTTCCCCAAGCGTGAGATACCGAGTCTCAATGGAATAATAAAAAAGTAATTCATAAAAATCGATATATCAGCATATCGCCATAACCAGAAAGTAAATATTACTATACCGCATAGTACACCTGTTAAAAAAAACAGAGTATGCTTAATTTTCTGTTTCCAACCAATCTTTAAGGGAAACAACAGAAATAACAAATACACAGAAAACATAGACAATCCAACGTTTTGTTTGCTTAGAAACGAAAGAAATGCGCTTACTCCGGAAATAAACATCCCCCAAGAGGAATATTCCTTTCGCCATCTGTTATATAACATAGAACCTAATAAGGTTATAATTGATAATATAGCAAAGAAAAATGCGGTTTGTTCAAACCAAGGAGTACCGAATGGCGGTTGAAACCAAAACAAGGTGATTATACCGCATAGATAGGCAAGATATTTTTGCTTTGGGAAAAGAAAATATAATATCAATATACTTCCTAGTGTAGCTAAAACATTGATAACCGCAGCGTTTAAAATATATGAAAAATAGTTAATACCAAATAATTTAAAAAATATCGCTTGAATCCATAGGGTAGTAGGTCCAAAGGGAAGAATAAAATCTTTAAACGGAATTTGACCGGAAAGAATTCGATATCCGCCATCGAAAACTATCGATTGGTCAAAGGGGAAAAAACCACGTTCTCCAGCTTTAATAGCCCAAATAAATGAACTGATGCCTAGGATTATTATGAAGATAATATGAATAATTTGGATAGAAATTTTACGCCAAATCATAGAAAAGATTGAAAATTAATAATTATATAATTATAAAATATTTTTTATTAATACGACTACTTATTGAAAATCAAAGAAAGATTATATTGTTGTTATTTTTTCAACTACAGTCATTTTCAAATATAAGCTACCAGATTATATTTTTTAAGTTCATTGTATTTTTTACAATTGTAAATCTAGAGAGGAACCCGAATTGATCAGATCAATTCGGGTTTAAGTCCATCATTATACCTGATTGACCTTGAACTTTGCTCCTGTGGTGAAAAATTTAAGGTGACAGAGATAGACAATCTACCGTCAGTGACATCAATATGTTGAATTCGGTTCTGAATTAGCTAAATTCAAATTTGAATCTTTCCATGTTGATTAAATATTTATATTTATAACAACGTCGAATTGTTTTTCACAGAAGACAAATTCAAGTAACGAATTTTGATAAATTGTCAGAATCTCGTTTCCTAGTAGAAATGGTTCTTATTGTACCTTAACTTGAAAATAACGCTAATTGCGTAAAATTCAATACTAATATATGACGACAGGACAACCTGAAAAAAGCTAATTCTTTTTCTAAAATATCACTCAATATAATAATCAAAAATCAAAAAAACACTTGACACAGAAGACTGAATTAGATTATAATTTTTAGTAAGAATATACATAGGGAAATACTACAAAGCGTCAGGCTGTAACCTGCCAAAAATAATTTCAAAAAAAGTTGTTATTTTCTTATTTTCCCTCTTGACAAATTATAATATTGTGATATAATATTTAACTCGGCTCACTAAATGAGCTAAACTTTAATCGGATAAGTTTGTTTAATCCGGTTGGTCTTTGAAAACTAAATAGGATGGAAAATATACGGTCCCAAACGTTGATTCAGTTTGAGTAGAACAAAGTTAATTTGTTCAGTTTATTTGAGCGAGAGACAAACTTATTCTGCAACGATAACGTTGCAGTCCAATTTATCTTGGAGAGTTTGATCCTGGCTCAGGACTAACGCTGGCGGCGTGCCTAACACATGCAAGTCGAGCGAGAAAGTCTCCGCAAGGGGATGAGTAAAGCGGCGAACGGGTGAGTAACACGTAGGTAACTTGCCCTATGGACTGGGATAACCTCGCGAAAGCGGGGCTAATACCAGATGATATCCTGAAAACATAAGTTTTCGGGACCAAAGATGGCCTCTGCGTGCAAGCTATCGCCATAGGAGAGGCCTACGGCCTATCAGCTAGTTGGTGAGGTAACGGCTCACCAAGGCGAAGA
>JAOAEQ010000026.1:34546-45365 GCA_026416715.1 bacterium | reverse complement strand
GAAGTATGGGTTGAACACCCAACGTGTTTATCCACTATTTTCCCCGAGCTCAAGTTCGGGGCTATTCACTTACCAGAGCTGATCTGCTCTAATTCCGAGGTTATCGTCTGAAGTTTACCATACCCCGAAAGGGTTATACGACCCCTGGGTACGGCAGAATATATTATTTATTGCATACCGGGCAGGTATCATTTCGTTCTTTCCAGCATTGCGCACAAGCTACCGCACCGCAATAGACACATTGTCGCAATTCTCTCCCTGACGCTTTACATATTTTACATCCACCCCAACCCGCTTTAACACTAGCCATGTCCGTTCACATCCTTTACGTTACAATTTAGATGTAATAATCCTTCTTAGTATTACCAGAGTACCGGCTGAATAACCGACGGTTCCCTACCATTATCAAGGAAAAAGGTGAAATTAGCAAGTGAGCCGGTATCAATAAACGGTTAACCGATAATGTTATGATTTACGGAGTGGGGTATGAGAACCAATCACTCGATTGCGCTCGGTATCCGCTTCTGGCGGATACCCGAGTATAGGTAATAAATTGTCCCGAGCTTGAGCTCGGGTGGAACTGAATTGAATATATCTAGCAGGATGTGATAAGGTATTTACTACATATTTTAAAAAGGATAAAATTATGCAATATACGAAATTGATATGTTGCTGGTTGATATGGTTTAGCGTAACTCTGCAACCAGTGTTCAGTTTAACACCGACGGAAGCGAAAAAAGAACTAGCGAAACGGAATATCCCGTTTACGAAGGATATGTTTATCCAATCAGTTCTGCAAGGAGATACTGCAGTGGTATCGTTATTTTTCACTGCTGGAATGAACCCGAACCTACAGCATTCCGAAACCGGATATACGGCGTTGATGCTCGCTGCTGGTAGCGAGAACCCCGCATTGGTAAAAATGTTCGTTCAAAAAGGAGCGATGGTGAATGCAAAAACACCGATCGGATTAACGGCAATCCATTTTGCGACGAGAACCGGTAATCTTGAAATCGTTAAACTATTGATTCAATCCGGGGCTAATGTTAATTCTGCGGATACCGTTTTCGGATATACACCGCTGATGCTTGCGGCGATGCTCGGGAAAACGGATATCGTTACTTTATTACTGAAAAGCGGTGCGAATGTTACCTTGAAATCGAAAGATGGCGATACCGCAGTTACACTCGCTGCAATGAACGAATATGCGGAACTTGCGCAACTGCTGGTTACCGCCGGTGCACCGAAATATGGTGCGGATATGAATAAAAACCTGATAACCGCAATCGTTTTGAATGAACCGGAACAGGTGAATCGGTTTTTATCTTCGGGCGCTAATCCGGACACGAAAGATGAACTCGGGAAACCTGCGCTGGTTATCGCTGCATATTTCGGTCGGTCGGATATCGTTAAACTTCTGCTTGATGCCGGTGCGCAGGAGAATATTCGTCTAGCGCTCTATACAGCGGTGATGAAAGGCACGTTAGATATCGTTAATCTCATTAAACAAGCGCGACATCTGGATAGTATTACCCCGATTATCGAAAACGAGAAAGTTATCGGACTCGCCTATGATGATGATACGGATGGTTCGTGCGATAAACGCGAATATTTCGATGGAAAAGGGCTCGCGCGCACCGAATGGTTTATGCCGGGGAAAGATACGCCATATACTATCTCGTGGACGGTATATGATAAGAACGGAATCAAACGCGGTCAAAAAATTTCGTTAACCGGTACCGGAATCGTAGATGCAGTGAACGAGAAACCGCCGCAAAACCGACTTGAGCTAGCGAAAGAGGTTACTGACCCCGATTGGAATCGTATTGTCAACTATACGCCATTATTCGAGAAACATATCCGCGAACGGTATCCGGAATTAATCAGACAGATTCTGGTTCGGGAACATAATCCGGAAAAGGATTATATCAACCCGCAGTTGAATTTCATCTATTATTTCGATAACGGTCGGAAACGAAACCTAGAATATTATAGTCGTCCTGGTGGTGTTTCGTTTATTTTCGAGACTGCGGATAGCAATAAAGATGGTAACCCGGAATATATCATCATTTCGCAATGGGGTGATTGGAAAATGTCATTATTCGATGCGGATGATAACGGGCTGCCGGAAAAATATGAATATCCTGGCTGGATTGAATTCGATTCGAATCAGGATGGGCAGATTGACCGATGGGTTGTTCTCGATGAACGAACCGAACAAATCTATCTCGATACGAACGATAAATCGGTTTTCGATACTTACCAGAGAGATACCAGCCGGAAGAAGTAGCAATGGATAATTTCCAAATTCCACAATCTAAGTTTCAAACCCCGCCCGGCAAACTCAAATATTTATGGATATTTCTATTTCTTATCGGTTATATTTCTCTCACTTACGCTACCGAATCTGTTCTGTTTCAAGATAATCTAATCTATAACGATAGAGCGGAATTTAAGCGGAGCTGGCAAACAGTTGCTCCGAACGATCTATTCGATTTTCTGTGCCTGACCGACTGCGGCATTCAGTTCACTGATATTACCGGCGATTGTTATCGCAATCAAAATAATCAAAAAGCGATTCTGTTCCGACAGCCGAAATTTAAGTCTGATTATTATTTTCAGGTGGAAATTGATGAGTTTATACCAGCAGAACCCTATGCGCAAGTCGGGTTAGTTATCTGGCGCGATGCAGATAATTATATTCGAGCTACCTACGGGTTTATAAACCCTGCAGTAGAATCGTTAGCGGAATTCGATGGTAACCCGCAATCGAAAGGATTAATGCCTATTTATCCGCGCGAACATCCGCAACGGGTCATTTTGCGGATGGAAGTTAGAAAACATAATGTAACTACGTTCGTTTCCTGGGATAAGAAGGTCTGGTTTATCCTCGGCGGATTCGTTATTCCGGAATCAGATTCAGAATCGTTCTTTCGTGGAATTGGGATTATCGGAATCGGTGGGAGAATGCTCAAATCACCACGATTCTCATGCTGGGAAGAACGAAAATTACCAGGGTATGTGGATACCGAGTTTGATAGCAACGAAATTGTTCCGAATTGGGTTCGTGGGCAAACCAATCTCGATTGGTCTACCGGAATCGGAACCATAGAAATGCGAAACGGAAAATTATATATTGTTCCTGTTCCTGGTTCGGATTTCTTCATCGGAAACGAAACCTATCCCTATCTTGCAATTCCCGTTCCGCAATCTGATACTTGGGTACTGGAAATAAACCTAGCGCAGTTTAATCCTTTTGCAAAAGGGGCTTGGAATAAAGCGGGGGTTATCCTTTGGCTAGGGCATAAGAATTATGGGTCGGTTTCCGTAGTTGCTGACCATGAACTTGACCAGATGTATTGCGAACAGATTTGTGTAGATACCCGCTTCGATTATTTCGGTACCGTTCACCAGGTTGCGTTTCGAAAAAGGAAAGTAACGGATGTATATTTCCGGATTCAGAAATTGCTCCCAGCGAAATATCGGGTGCAAGTTTCGTATAATTATCGGGATTGGTTTCATTGTGGTGAATTTATGCTCGTTTATCCAGCTACAGAACTACGACTATTTGCCTCTGGCGATATTTTTATCCAGTATCCAAACGACTATGATTTCTATGCTACCTTCGATTATGTTAAATTAATTCAATAAACTGGTAGATGTTCCAGACTCAAATGCTGAACAATGAAAGAACTATTCAATAATACGCTTATATCCCTGTATTTAGGTACATTGGTTCATTCAGTCTTTTTGTTTTGTAAAGTTGCATTTGATATCAATGAAGATAGGAGGCTCGGTAAATGCTACGCGCGATATGCGGTATCTCAATGGTATTAATTTTTAGTTTCGCTTGTCAAGGAACGGAAATGTTTGTTTATCAAGAAAAAGATTCACCGACTGCCGATGTAACGATACATATTTCTCGCCAATCAGACTATATTGTTTCCGGACGGTTATTCGGTAAATTTAGCGAAAATCTCGGCAAGAATATCTACGGCGGATTCTGGGCGCAGATTGTTGAAAATCCGAGTCTTGAACCTATTCGGATATGCTTACATCGCGACTGGTATACGAATCACGAAAAGAATTATTTTAAACGATATACCCAACTCGAGATACCGACAGAATCCGATGCGAAACATATCGGATATTATTGGACGAATTGGAATGGTGATGGTAATGCAAACTACGCACTACTACCGGAAGCATATAATTCTTCTTATTCGCAATTGATTGAAGTAAAAAGAATTCCGATAGACCACGTTGGCGTCGGCATTCGGCAGTTAATATTTCTGCCAGTAAATCGGGTTAGACAATATCAGGTATCATTTTATGCGAAATCAGCTACGACCCCGATAATAGTGGTAATCAACGATAGTGTCAATCCGAAGAAAATCTACGGTATCCTAAAATTTGATACGGGTAAATGTGCAGATGACTGGAAACAATATCAGGGCGTTTTATCCGTGAATATTTCCAAAGCGATGCTCGGGAAACCGGTTTGGTTATGTATCGGACTAACGCAACCAGGGAAATGCCAAATCGACCAATTGACGTTATTTCCTGCGGATGCGATTGCAGAAGGATTCGATCCGGAAGTGGTTACACTCTGGAAACAAGCGGGAGTAACGCTGTTACGATTTCCGGGCGGAAACTATGTTAGCGGATATCATTGGAAAGATGATATCGGTCCGCGGGATAAACGGATTACGAGCAAAAATGTGGCTTGGAACGATGTTGACCAGCATCAGGTCGGTACCGATGAACATATTTCCTTCTGCCGACTTATCGGTGCGGAACCGATGATTTGCGTTAATGCTGGGAACGGAACTGCGGAAGAAGCTGCCGATTGGGTTGAATATTGTAATGGGAGTCCGACAACGCGTTGGGGTAAAGTCAGGGCTGAAAACGGTCATCCGGAACCGTATAATGTTAAATTCTGGGAAATTGGGAATGAACTTTGGGGTGATTGGCAAATTGGACATTGTACTGCAAGCGAATATGCACGGAGATATCGCGCATTTTATACTGCAATGAAATCGCGCGATCCGTCAATTGAACTCATTGCGTGCGGACATATTTCCGGTGATTGGAATGAAGTATTGTTTCAGAACTGCGCGGATATCCTGCGGTCAGTTTCAGTCCATTTTCTGTTTAGTAATACTCCGCATGCGGATGCGGTATATGCTTATTTAAGCCAAATCGGGTATTCGCATATATTCGAAAATGTCTATCGGCGGATACATCAGCTTGGCAGGAAATATCAAGCGGATATTAACATTGCGATAACTGAAGCGATGGTATTCAATTTTCCGGCGTATCAGCCGAGACCGGAAACAATGACTGAAGCAATCTATTACGCTGGGATTATCACATCGGCGATTCGAACTGAAGGGTTAGTCAATCTGGTTACGCATAGTGCGCTCATCAACCATGGCGGCGGGATGGCAAAAGAAAACGGGATCGTTTATCCGCAGCCGGTATATTATGCATTGAAAGAATTGCGACAGGTGATTGGAACTCGACCGGTAGCAGTTACCGTCCGATGCCGGTTTTCTTCTATTCCTGAATGGCAAAGTTCTTGGGCAGGAGATACTCCGGTACAATTCCCGCTGGTAGATGTTATGCCATTAATGGATAAGAATGAACTGAAAATTATCCTAATCAATCGCACGCCGGATACCTCGGTACCAGTGAATTTCGATATTCCCCAAGCGAAGTTTAAGAAAATCGCACGCTACTATGAACTTGCTGGCGAATCGTTTATGGCGCGGAACGAACTGAAATATCCGAATCGTGTTACCCCACATATCAGGCACGTGAAATTAGAAAATCCTGAGAAATTCGCAATGGTTTTAAAACCAGCTTCGTTAAATGTTATTACTTTGTATAACCCTAAAACCCTGATTCCAACAAGTAAAAGATAACCGCCAAGCGAACTAAGACAACCGCAACAGTTGTAAAACTATACTACCATCTTGGTAAACTTTAGCGGATTACCTTTACGTCTGTGCAGGTAAACTATTTAGGATGAAACCGTTAGGTATGTTCACTCGTAATAGTCTTATCAGAATAAGCATCAGCTATCTGCTATTGGTCGTGCTCTTCGGATGTAGTTTTAATCCTAGCAACCGAGTTACTATCCGTTTCTGGAACGGATTCACCGGACCGGATGGAAGAACGATGCTGCGATTGGTTAAACGATTCAACGAATCGAATCCAACGATACACGTTCTAATGCAGCGGATGGATTGGGGAACCTATTATAACAAACTATTCGTTGCTGGGATTAGTAACCGTGCACCGGAAGTTTTCGTTATTCATGCGGGAAATATCGAACGGTTTATGCACGCACGGTTTCTCCGGTCAATTGATGATTTAATAACCCAACCGAGCCCGAATGGTATAGATATCGCTGATTTCTCAGAAAATATCTGGCAAATAACCGAAAACAACGGTCAGCATTATGCGCTTCCGCTGGACGTGCATATACTCGGAATGTATTATAATCGGACGTTATTCAAACAGGCAGGACTCGTTGATGCGCTCGGGAACCCACGCCCACCGAAAACGAAACAGGAGTTTATTGATGCGCTGGTGCGATTAACCAAAGATACTAACCATGATGGTCAGCCAGAGACGTGGGGTTATGTATATACTTGGCTCCGAACGAATGTATATACCATTATGCAGCAATGGAACGGAAAATTTTTTAATTCGGATTATTCGCAATGTTTGTTAAATAGTCCGGAAAATGTTGAAGCGTTACAATTCTGTGTAGACCTAATTCAGAAGCTGAAAGTCGCTCCGGCACCGCAGAATTTCGATTCTTGGATCGGGTTTCGGCAGGGGAAAGTCGGGATCGCGTTTGAAGGGATCTATATGTTAGAAGATTTGAAAAAGCAGACGGATTTAGAGTATGCCGGTGCACCGTTACCACTGCTAGGTATTAAACCGGCAGCTTGGGCGGATTCGCATCTGCTCTGCTTGAAATCCGGATTAGATGGCAAGAAACTTGATGCCTCGTGGCGGTTTATAAAATTCTTATCCGATAATAGTCTCGATTGGGCTGATGGCGGGCAAATCCCGGTTCGGAAAAGTCTGCGTGCAACTGACCGATTTCACCGGATGGAAGTCCAATATGAGTTCGCAACCCAGATTCCGTATATCTGTTATGTACCGCGTATTCCGTACATTTTTGAATTTTTAACGGAATTTGATATTGCTGTGGAAAAAGCGTTACGGGGATCACTGTCTCCCAAGCTAGCGTTGGATATCGCTACCGAGAATGTGAATCAGATAATTCGAAGGCAGCGCCAAGTAGGGGCGATACCCAGTCCCCAAAATGATCCTAACTAATGTGTCGATGAATTCGGTTATGAAAAGACAATATTCCGGTTATCTCTTTTTACTTCCGTATCTAATTCTATTCGGTATCTTTTTAGTTCTTCCGCTTATTTACGGATTCGGGTTAAGTTTCTATCGTTGGGAATTACTCGCTGCGGAACCAGCGAAATTTATCGGAATGGCGAATTATCGAGAAGCGCTCGCTAGTGCTTATTTCTGGAAAGCGCTTAGTACGACATTTAAATTCGTTCTGATGGTAGTTCCACCGATTGTACTCTCTGCATTATTAATTGCGGTTGGAATCAATGCAGTGATTCGGAAACGGCAAGTCGTATATCGTGCAGCATATTTTTTTCCAACGCTCATTTCCATCAGTGTAGTTGGGATATTATGGCGCTGGTTCTATAATCCCGAATTCGGTTTGTTTAACGCATATCTAGCTTCGGTTGGGTTGAAAATCCCGTGGATTACTGATAGCGTTTGGGCAATGCGGTCAATTGTTCTTATGACGATTTGGTGGACTGTCGGCGCACCGATGGTTATCCTACTTGCAGGACTACAGCATATTCCGCAGCATTATTATGAAGCAGCAGCGATTGATGGCGCTAGTGCGTTCCGTAAGTTTATCCATATTACGTTGCCGCTCTTACGGCCGGTGCTATTATTAGTAATCGTGCTCCAGATTATCGCATCATTTCAGATTTTCGGGCAGACGTTCATGGTAACCCGTGGCGGACCGGAATTAGCCACTCGAGTTTTAGTCCAATATATTTATGAAACAGCGTTCATGAATTATCGGATGGGATACGGTGCCGCAATGAGCTGGCTATTATTTTTAGTGATAGCGATATTTTCATTCATCCAGTTTCGGCTATTGAGAGAAAAGTAAGTATAAAAAATATACTACATAGACTTCACGACGCTAAGATACACTAAATAATGATTTATATTAAATCAAATAATTCTATTACTTTGTGATTCGTTTTGGTCTTGGTGGCTTTGTGGCAAGAGATTATCATTGAATTATGGTAAATACTTTTCACAAAAAAATTATCGAACTCATGATCGCCATCGGTGCTTTTCTTATGCTGTTTCCGGTGCTCTTGATATTCATCACCGCATTTAAGCCGGATATCGAAATCGTCCATTTTAAAAGCATCTTCCCGCAGAACTGGACTCTTGCAAACTTCCGAGAGATTCTCGGGAATCCGGAAGAAATCCCGCTAGTCCGCTGGTTGGTTAATAGCGGTTTCATCTCATCTGCAATAACCGTATTAGTTCTACTCGTTGATTCACTCGCTGCGTTTGCGTTAGCACGATTGAATCTACCATATAATCGGTTAATCTTTTTCATGATTATCGGGACACTGATGGTACCCGGTCAGATATGTTTAGTTCCGGTTTATTTGATTCTGAACAAATTCGGTTGGCTGGATACCCCATTAGCGGTAATCATTCCGGCTGGTGCCGGCGCGTTCGGCGTTTTCCTATTACATCAATTCTTCTTGCAGATTCCGAAAGATTTAGAAGACGCCGCAGTTATTGACGGCTGTTCGACCGTGCGGATATATCGGCATATTATCCTGCCGCTATCGAAACCAGCATTAGCAACTTTGGGTATATTTACTTTCATCGGGTCTTGGAACGATTTTTTAGCGCCATTAGTTTTTCTCGATTCAGTTGATCAATATACCCTTCCGGTCGGTATCGCGTTATTCCAAACTTCATATTATGCAGAATATGGATTGACATTATCCGCTTGTGTTCTCGGGACAATCCCAACCTTAATAGCGTTCCTCCTATTCCAGAAATATATTATTCAAGGTATCTCTTTATCGGGAATTAAGGACTGATACATTTCTATCTCAATGGAAATCTTGACAATCAAAGATAGAAGCGAATCAGTCAACTTACGGGCGGAATAGTGTATAGAGATTCTCGAGAGGTACCCCAAATCAATTGCGCAGCAAACGAGAAACTTTTAGTGGTTTAGTTCCGTGGTGTTAAACGGGTCTGGTTTTAAGTGCGGTTAAGACTTTTTCTGGCGTAAACGGTGGGTTGCGAAGTTTGATACCGCAAGCGTCATAGACTGCGTTCGCAATCGCTGGGAGTGGTCCGTTGATACTGATTTCCGCAACACTTTTTGCGCCATACGGTGCAGTCGGTTCGTAGGTTTCAACCAGGATTGTTTTAATCGGTGGAACATCACGCGTTGAGAAAATCCGATATCCATGGAAACTTGGGTTAACCATCTTCCCGTGACTATCGAACACCATCTCTTCGGATAAGGCATACCCGATACCGTTAAGCACCGCACCTTCCGTTTGCCCTTCCGCTAGGTTCGGATGAATGATTGTTCCGCAATCTACTGCAGCGACATAATTCAGAACTTTAATCACTCCGGTTTCAGTATCTACCGCAACTTCAGCGAAATGCGCCGCGAACGGTGGCGGAGATTCATACGACATATGCGACGCTTCCCCTTCAATCTGGAACTGATTCGCAGAATAAAGTGACCGATTCATGATATCGCGATAGGATACAGATTTACCGGAACTGCTGATGACCATAGCATCTTTGCAGGTCAGATTATCTATCGGTTCATTTACCATTTCTGCGGCTACCTGCAGAATTTTCTGTTTAACTATCTGTGCGGCTTTAAGCACTGCACCGCCGGAAATATACGTTGTACTCGAGGCATACGCGCCTTTATCAAACGGCGTGAAATCGGTATCGGAAGAATACACGATGATTTTATCAAGTTCAACCGCAAGCGTTTCCGCAGCAATCTGAGCGAGGATGGTATCGCTGCCGGTTCCTAAATCTGTTGCGCCGATGAGCAGGTTGAACGAACCATCTTCGTTCATTTTAATCCTCGCTCCGCCCATATCGACTCCGGGTATCCCTGACCCTTGCATCAGACAAGCCATACCGACACCATAGCAGATATGCGATGTGCGATGTGCAATTTGAAGATTTTTTCTATATCTTCTTTGTTTAGTATACCAGCCGATAGCTTCAGCACCGCGATCAATACATTCATCTAGACCGCAACTTTTGATATACTGCTCGAATCCTTCCCGCCCTTCACCGAGCGCAACGAATATCGGACTGGTTTCTCCGAGTTTAATATGGTTCTTTTTTCGGAATTCGAGCGGGTCAAGGTTTATCGTATCACAGAGTTCGTCAATCAACACTTCCCGCGCGAACGCTCCTTGTGGTGCGCCGTATCCGCGACAAGCGCCAGCGACCGGAAGGTTAGTATATACCGCATTTCCATAAAACTTGAGGTTCGGACAGCGATATAACGGGAGATTCTTACTGCCGGTATTACTCATTACCGTCAGCGAATGCGTGCCATACGCGCCGGTATTACTCAAAACATTCATTTCCATTGCGGTTAATGTTCCATCGTTCTTGATTATCATCGTGTTATAACGTCCACATGATACAGCCTGTCTCTTATACACAT
>JAOAEQ010000026.1:0-34536 GCA_026416715.1 bacterium | reverse complement strand
AAGAGACAGGATAAACTCTTCCGCGCGAGTATATTCTAATCGTGCAGGACGACCGGTTCGCAACGTAACTAATGCGCAGATATCTTCAAGCAGTATTTCCTGTTTTCCGCCGAAACCGCCGCCAATACGGGGTTTAATTACCCGGATTCGGCTAATCGGGATTTCGAGCACCTGCGCGATTATCCGCCGACAATGGAACGGAACCTGAGTACTGGTTCGGATGACGAGCCGATGCTGTTCATCTAAATAGGTTATACAGATATGCGGTTCAAGCATCGCATGCTGATAATACGGAATCGCGACTTCCGTTTCGCAAACCGCATCCGCTTCTTGATATCCTTGCGCGACACTACCGATTTCGACGGCGGTATGTGCAGCGATATTCCGTTTCGGGTCATATACTCCGCTTAAATCCGGTTCATCGTGGATAATCGGTGCATTAGGTTTGAGCGCATCGCGCGGATCGAATATTGCTGGCAGAATTTTATAGGTAACTTTAATCAATTTAACCGCTTGTTTCGCTATCGCTAGTGTATCTGCAGCAACTGCAGCTACCCGATCGCCAACGAACCGAACTTTCGAATCGAACATTACCGCATCATACGGTGACGGTTCGGGATAACCCTGCCCAGCAGTCGTATGGATAATGCGCGGTACATTTTTGTAGCAGAGTACCGCATGCACGCCGGCAAGTCTCTCAGCGGCGCGGGTGTCAATTGAGGTGATTCGTGCATGCGCATACGGGCTGGTCAAGATTTTGATATAGAGCATATCCCGTAACGATATATCATCAACATATTGCGCTTCGCCGGTAACCAACGCAACCCCATCAACCTTCCAGTAGTTTTTACCAATAATTTTATTAACCATATGCAACTACACCGTAGCTGTTCGTAGCGTAATGCGGATAATATTGCTACAGTACTCAGCGTCTTTGTAAAGATTTAATTGCAGCAATTGGTTTAATATATCCAGTACATCGGCATAAATTACCAGATAACGCATCGCGGATTTCAGCTTCAGTTGGTTTCGGATTTTTCTTGAATAACGCAGTTGCAGCTATCAACATCCCAGGTGTACAGAATCCGCATTGGCTCGCTCCATGGTCAAGAAACGATTTCTGTAATGGATGGAGCTCGGTTTCTGAACCGATTCCTTCAATCGTGGTTATTTCCATACCATCGCAATGCGCCGCAAAAATTAAACAGGAGTTGACCGCAACTCCGTCCAGCAGCACGGCACAAGCACCGCAATCCCCTTGCCCGCAACCTCGTTTCACTCCGTGATACCCTTCTCGTCTAAGGACATCAAGTAGGATATCGTTCGGCGCAATCGAAATAGTCTTCTTGTGTTTATTTATCGTAACCTGGATATTCATACAATCTTTATTCAATGACAAATGGTAAAATCCACTTATTACATAATATGCAATAATATACGCTGCAGTAGAATACCAGCTATTTCTTTCCGATACGCTGCAGACGCCCGATAATCTGAAATTGGTTCGATATACTTTGCCATTTTGTTACTTACTTGGTTAACTAGCGACTGATTTATCTTTTTCCCAGCAAGTTCTCGTTCTAATTCCGGAATACGTTTCGGGAACGGAAGCCCGCCACCAACCGCTATCCGAACATTATCAGCTATTCCCTTATGTATCTGCATTGCTACGGCAACGTTCATAATGGCAATATCGGATTCGATTATCGCTACTCGGTCAAATCCAGCAGAAACCGAATGTTTCGGTTTCGGAATAATCAGTTCTACCATAAACTCTTGTTTTAATGCGGTGCGCCATGGCGCAAGATAGAATTCTGATAATGGGATACATCGTTTTTTCTTCCCCTGAACAACGAGTTGCGCATCCAACGCGAGTAATCCCGGAATAATATCCGCAGTAGGCAAAAAGTTTTCAAAGATACCACCAAGCGGAGTTAAATTCCGCTGGAGTCGCGATGACCAACATGCTGCAGTTCGTGCAATGATACCGTCAGCAAAGTTCGCTAACGGTTTCGAATCGATTAATTCCTGAAGTGTTGTCGTCGCGCCGATACGGAACCGGTTTGGTTCAGTTTTAATATAATCTAATCCAAGTCGGGAGATATCTATGATGGTATGCACTTTTGGGAGTTTCCGCCAGGTTAGATGAATTGTGCCTGTTGAAATGAGCGCGCTACCTGAAGGATACTGATGGAGTTTCCGGATTACATCTGGTATCGATTTCGGGAAGTAGTATTCTCGGATATTTTCGTACATAATGTATATGTATCGCTCTGAATGTAGTTCGCAGGATAAGTCCTACGCAACGTCCAACTTGGTTTTACCCCGACATCACATCATTAGCTTCGACGGCGCTCCAACGTATGCGCGATACTCTTTTAAGGTTAACCTGAGGTTCATACGAACGCCGAGTTGCATCGAATTAACTTGAACTAATCTATCAATTTTAGGTCGAACCGATGAACGTTCGCTCCATCAATTAGCTATATATCCAGAAATTTCATTGGATCCCAATGATGTTTCATCTACTGTCTAACGATAGTGACAATTCTATTGATATATTTAGGTAAGTTATCGTGATTTCTTCTTCTGTTCTTTCGCTTTAATATCGCCAGCTCGCAGGGCGCGAGTGATAAAAGTATACGCAGCCGCGCGACTGATTTTTTTTACCTGCATCAATTCACTCGCTAACGCTGCACGCGCTTTCGCTAATAGCTCACGATGGAGTTCGGAAAAGTCCGGTCCTTTACTTTCATCCACTAACCGGCGTATCGCTTTTGCGATTTTAAACGGATCCTGCGATTTAACTAAATCTTCTGGAGACATCATCTCGTCCGCAGTTTGCGGTAGGCCTGGACGAAACGCGGTTTTCGTCTGTAAAATTCGTTCAATCTGGTCTATTTGGTCGGTGGTAATTGCGGGGCGTAAATCATCACAACCATGTTCGGTGCAGGGTAGCAAAATATCTCCCTCCCGCAATTTTAAATGGACACGAATAAATTTCTGCAGTTTACCATCAATTTTTTTCTCTTCTATCGCCAGCACCTGACCCGCACCGAGTGTTCGATGCACCACGATGTCTCCGGGTTTAAACATAGATTTGTAACTCCGTTATATATTTAATTTATTATAATACATCATAAACAATAATCCATCTGCTTGTCTAGAGATACGCTGTGGTAACCTTGATTGCGTTATGGCGTAATGCGCAGAATTTTTTTGATTTTTGCTATCAATTCATCTAAATCGACCGGTTTCGTGATATAGTCAGCTATATTCAGTTCTTTACTCCGAATCGCCCATTCGGTCATAGACCGCGATAACGGACTGCGTGCGCCATGCGCCGTGACCATAATCACCGGTGTGGTTTTATCAGTTTCTCGCAGTTTCTGGAGCACCTCGACCCCATGCATATCCGGCATCTTGATATCGAGCAGGATTAAATCCGGTTTCGCTTGCTGGGCAAGCCGCAGTCCTTCTTTTCCGTTTTCAGCAGTGATAACATGGAAACCGGTTTCAGTTAATTCATCTTCAAATAACATACGAATATTTTTTTCATCGTCAACAACGAGTATAGTTTTATCGAGCATAGGATACGAACCTCCTATATAAATATCAAATTTCAAAACGGTAACCACTTCCCACGTAGTTTAGATTCCATTTATCCCGAGGTATCAGGTGTTAAATGACGTATTTTTACGAACTCCTACGAACTCCGGATTTGACATTTGGATTACGGATTCGTGTTCTTTTGCGGTCATTCTTTCCGCCTAAGCGGTAAAATGACCGTAAACGTTGCACCTTGACCTGGTTGACTTGTAACTTTAATATCGCCGCCATGGTCTTCCAGAATTCGATGCGCAATCGATAATCCGAGTCCGGTTCCAGACGGTTTTGTCGTAAAAAATGGATTGAATATATCTTTCATAATTTCAGGCCAGATGCCTGGACCGGTGTCAGTAATATTGAGTTTGACAGTATCATTTTCACCCGCTGTGGTTATGGTCAACGTTCCGCCGTTATCCTGCATCGCATGAATAGCGTTCGAGACAATATTTAGAAACACCTGTTTAATCTGTCTAGCATCAAACGAAAATATCGGTATATCCTGCAACTCGGTTTTTAAGGTTATCCGATGTTTATTCAAATCCTCTTTAATTAAATCTAGCCATTCAAGAATCAGTTCGTTCAGATTATGCGGTTCCGGTTCCGGTTCCGGTAATCGTGCGTAATCTAATACATCACGGATCAACCGCGCTAATCGGTCAACTTCTTCCATAATGATTTCAGCATATTTCCGATTCGGGTCATCTGCTGGCATCCGACGGTGCATCCGTTGAGCGAACCCACGTAATGCTGTCATCGGATTCCGCATTTCATGCGCTACCGATGCAGCCATTTCTCCAAGTGCAGCGAGTTTCTCCCGATGGGCAAGTTCTTTTTCCGTCTGTCGCAATTCTTCCGTCGCGCGTTCTATTTCAGATTCGAGTTGTTCATTGAAATGTTCTATTCGTTGGTATAACTGCGCATTTTCGATCGCGAGTCCCGCTTGAGCAGCGAACCGCATTAATGACCGGATATCTTCTTCCGTAATCGGTTCGTTACTATAGAGATTATCTACCCAGAGAACACCGATAACTCGCTGTTTCGCAAGTAACGGAGCCGTAGCGAACGTTCGACTGCCAAGCAGATGAATTAACTGCGGGTTAACTCTCGGGTCAGCATGCGCATCCGGAACTAAAAACGGTTTTTTTTCCAGGGCGGTTAATGCAAGAATTCCACCTTCCGGAGTTAAGGGAACGTGGATCTGAGTTGCGATTTCATTTAACCGCGAGTTCCGACTCTGTGCCAGCGCTTCATCGGTAATAATCCGGTCGAATGACCCAGGCGCACTACTGCTTAACGAAGCCCAGATTCTCCCGGCTTCTTCAGCACTTGACGGACCGACTCCCATTTTCCCAACCAACTCTTTTCCGGAATCATCTACGAGAAATAATATCGCTCGATTGAATCCCAGCGCAAACCCGGCGGTTACCCCGGTGAGAATGATATACAACACCTCTTCTAAATCGAGCGTACTCTGCATCGCTTGACTAATATCCAGAAGAATCGAAAGTTCGTCTACTTTCGCTTTCAGTCGGCGGTTGGTCTCTTCAATTGTTTTAATTAACGTTGCGGTATCTTGGTCAGAATGTGTCATAATTTTTCTCTATAATCCTACCATCAATTATTGAACCTAAGCAACCGGAATCGCTGTTCGATAGCATCCGTCTCGCTTAATGCAGCTAGATAATGATACAATACAATAGGATATGGAACGAGTAATAACCTATGCTATTCATTGTTTCTGTCATCTTTTTCGATTGTTTATTAGTATATATTTTATAAAGAAAAAAGGAACCGAAATTTCGTGGCAGAACAAGAATTTGCCCGAAGTGAACTAGATTTAATCCGACGAAGTCAGCAGGGTGATACTGCAGCGTTCGGCGAACTGTATGAACGGTATAAGCTTGCGGTGTATCAGCTTGCATATCGGCTGATGCGAAACCCGGCGGATGCAGATGAATTGATGCAGGAGAGTTTCGTTCGTGCGTATCGGTATTTGCGGCGGTATAATGCACAGTATTCATTTTATACCTGGTTACGAACCATTGTGCTTAACCTCGGTCGGGATTGGCTCCGAAAACAGAAATCGCAATCCACGGGATTAGAATCGTTTACGAGCGACCAGCCGGGAATGTCTGAACCGAACGAGAATATTGACCAGCTTGCTAACCGTCAGCTTATCCATCAAGCGATAAGCGAGTTATCCGAACAACAGCGGTTAAGTTTCATCCTGTTTGAAATTGAAGGATTAACCTTGGAAGAGATATCAGTTCAATTAAACTGTTCCGTTGGCACGGTGAAAACGCATCTACATCGCGCTCGGAGTCAACTGCGAAATAAACTGAAAGAACTGGTTACCTAGTTAGCAGCAACGTTTTTAATTTTACGATGATTATTCACGCTAGTAATAACGATGGTTTTATGATGAAAGGAGTTCCCTATGAACTGCCAGCATATAAAACTTAAACTCCAGGATTATCTTGATGGCGATTTATCCCCGAAATTACGACATGAAATCGCCGACCATCTGCGAACCTGTGCTTCCTGTCAAGCGGAATATCTGGAATTAGCGCGAGTCGGTGAACTCGCGCGACACGAACCGCTCCCGATACCGCCAGCGGATGCACCCTATTGGGATTCCGCTTGGCAGAAAATTGCACAGCGGATAGCTACCCAACCGCAAGGTATCGGGATGTTCGAACGATTCTGGGAAATTCTGCGGGCGCAGTTCCAGATTGCGCGACTGGCATATACCGCAGCTGTATTCTGTTTCGGGTTAATCCTTGGCGGGTATCTGTTCCAGCCGAAACCAATCGCACCACAACAAATCGTTACGGTTAAACCGATTGAAAAAACGGTTATCCAATATCAGGAAGTGCCGAAATTGATTGAAAAACCGAAATATCGGGTTCGATATGTTATTCTCGAACCGGCGAAAGAATCTGTTCCGCTATCACCGCCAGCGACCAATGGCTCCGCTGCGTCGGTTATCGCCGTCGCGACACCGACTGCGGAACCGGCACCGGATCTGTTGACTCGACAGCAGATTGAACAGATGCAGAAAGAGTTGCAGAAATCGTTTGACGAATTTAATGTTGATAAACAAATTGCGCAAATCCTTGGGAAAAGTTAACAATTATGGAGAGTGCGGTAGTCCCAATATTTTCAGGGATTTCGCACCCCAAACATTGTTGGAATGAATAAATATGAGGGAGGAAATACGTATGAGTTGGAGTAAAAAAAGTAAGGGATATCTTGCCGTTTTAGGTTTAGTAGTCACGGGACTCTTGGTATCAATGGGTTTTGCACAACCGAAAGCGAAGTTGATTGCGGAAGAAACCAGTTATACGGTTGAATTGAAATCAGCTGCAGAGAAAAAATCAAGTGGGAAACCGGTTGCGATTGCAGAAGAGACTACTTGGTCGCCAAATTTTAAAGATGAATCTGTTGAAGTTATTGCTGCGAAACTCGGGAAACAGTTCGATAAGAAAGTGAATGTTTCCCCAACGATTAAAGGGAAAAAAATCAGTCTCTCATTATCCAAAGCGACGTTCGATGAAACGGTGAAAGCAATAACGCTTCCGCAAGGGTGGGAATACATCGACGATGGTAAAACGATTACACTCCTGACCCGAGATGAATATCAAACCGAAATGAAACAGCGGATTACCACGAAAATTTTTGCGATTAAGTATCGCCCAGCTGTGAATATTGCGGAAGGTATTCAGCCAATAGTATCCAATTGGGGAAGTTTCCGTGTGGATAAATTGAACAATCAGCTTATTGTCACTGATACTCCAAATGTTTTAGCTGAAATCGAGAAGGTTATCGCGAATTTAGATATACCGTATGAGACGAAAATCATTCCGATTCGGTATAGCAATATTGAGAATCTCATGGAAGTTCTCGAAAAGAAACGGACGCTGTTTGGGAATATTACCCGAGATAAAAAGAATAATCTGATTATCACCGATACGCCACAAACGATAAAAAGGATGGAAGATATCATCGCTCAGTTTGAAGAGAATGCGCGATCTATCCCGCAGGTGAATATAGATTGCAATATTATCAAAGTAGCGTTAACTCAGAAATATACAGCTGGAATCGACTGGACTACCTGCCCATTTCTCACGCGAGAGTTAAGCGCAAAAACTGGCGTATATCTGAAAAATGTTGATTTGAACAAATTGCTTGATTGGTTGAAAATATTCGGAGAAGCAGAATTGATTAGTCGGAAAAAAACGACTGTGGTGCCTGGAAATCAGGTTTCGGTTCGTGAAGGAGCGCAATATCAGGTTATTATCAATTATCCAGCGGTAGATACCACCAAACCGGTAATGTCAACTCGGAATACCTTTGATTCCGGATTCACCTATACTTTCCTGGTGCAATCGGGTATTGATGAAAAAGAGAAAACTATCCAGTTAAACTATAAAGTTGATGGGGTATTACCAGAAAGTGGGAATCGAATAACGTATTCTATTAACGTGGATAATGCTCGGATTAAAGAAGGATATACTTTAGTAACGGAAGATATCCGGCGGTTACCGTTAGGTAGTATCAGCGGGATTGTTCTTGATGACTCGCAGAACCTAAAATATGGGTCAATAGATTTGATACTCTTGATTACGCCGAGTATACTCCTGCCATAATTTCTGTGGTAATGAAAGAATGGAAGAACAGAAAAACGCAAAAACGAGGTAGGTTATTCGCATCCGAAATAGATTTTCTCCCGCACAATGTCCCGAACATTTTCTCTCCCCATAACGGGACAGAAAAAAGCAAACTTACCATCGGTGAGTTTGCTTTTTTTTTTGGTAATTATTCTTTCGTTCTTCCGTTACGTTCGAAAGATTGCTTGACAATAATTAAGGTATCCCTCTATAATTGCTACATCATTAGGTAGAATTCAATACATTAGGTTGGAAGATTGTTATTAGCCCCGAATGGGGCGATTGAATCTAGCCCAGCATGGAATGCTGGGGAGGAAGCAAGCGAACGGTTAATCAATCCCGTAGGGATGACTGAAATCCACCAATTCGGATTATTTTATGAACATTATACTAACGCTCGTTATCATATTCTTTTCACTCATTCAATATAGTTTAGGAGAACCAGAATTTATGCCTCGTAAATCTGAACAAACCGATGTATTAGGTAATGTATATCCCGGATTAGATGTACTGCTTGAAAGAGATTGCGCGCCACTTGCTGGGAAACGGGTCGGGCTAATAACCAATCATACCGCATTATCCCGAAACGGAATCCACGCTATCGAATTGTTGTTTAGCAATAAAACCTGCAAGTTAGTCGCATTATTCAGTCCGGAACATGGGCTGACCGGAACCGCTGATGAAGCGGTTGAATCGGGAAAAGATACCCGAACTGGTCTACCGGTATATAGTCTTTACGGGAGAACACGCAAACCGACTCCGGAGATGCTTAAAGGAATTGATGTACTGGTATTCGATATGCAGGATATCGGCTGCCGGTTTTATACCTATATTGCGACTATGGCGCATTGTATGGAAGCGGCGAAAGAAAATAAGATTAAATTTATCGTACTCGACCGACCGAATCCGATTGGCGGATTGAAAGTTGAAGGAGCTATCCCACCGAAAGAACTCTGCGGTCAATTTACCTGCATTTATCCGATAGCAACTCGGCATGGGATGACTATCGGTGAACTAGCGCTGATGTTCAATGATTATTTCGGTATCGGTTGCGATTTAGAAGTTATCCCGATGAAAAACTGGCAGCGGTGGATGTATTACGACCAGACCGGATTACTCTGGGTTAATCCCAGCCCGAATATGAAAACATTAAACGGTGCAATTTTATATCCTGGTCCCGGAACATTAGAAACCACGATATTATCTCCTGGCCGTGGGACGGATAGACCGTTTGAGATGTATGGTGCACCGTATATTGATAGTCGGAAACTTGCGGAGAACCTCGCGAACCGAAATATCCCAGGAGTGCGGTTTGTTCCTTATACTTTCGTTCCGACGGCAAAATATCATCAGTTTAAAGACCAGACCTGCTATGGTGTTTTTGCGATAATCACCGACCGGGATAAACTGAATTCAGTTCTTGCTGGATTACATTTAGCGCAAGCGATTTATGAAACTGCACCGGATAAATTTAAAGCGCGAGACGGGTTTAAAACCGAAACTGGCGACCCAGAAACCTGGAAGATGCTAGCGGAACAAAAGCTAACTCCGGAAGAAATCATAAAAAAATGGCAGCCAGCGTTAGATAAATTTATTCAAGTGCGGAAAAAATATCTGCTATATTAACTTCCCTGCTTAACCACGGATAGATACGGTTAACCTATGCAGTTTACCCGTTAACGTTAGATGTATCAAATCCCTATCTCACCAAAAATCAAATTAACCCTGGGTCGATATGATTTATTTTTTATTCGTGCAGAGTCCGAAGTTCGGATTTTGCTCGATAGTTAATCTAACTCCAATAAAATCAATATAATTTTTTCCTAACCCGTTTATCCTATTAACCGATAACATTAATGTACTCAACCGGTAGAGATACCCGAATTGAACCGTTCAACTCGGGTTCTACCCCGTAGCGGAATGAGAATTGAACGGTTCAATTCTCATTCTACTCCGTAGGCGGTAGGTATGTTATTAGCGTAAATTCGTGTATGTTTCGGGGTTAGATTAAAAAGTAGCTAAATATTCGGCAATATCGAACAGAAGTCGTTCCGTAGTTTCCCAGCCGAGACAAGGGTCGGTGATTGATTGCCCGTAAACTGTGCCGGGAGCATCTTGCGCACCATCAACCAGATAACTTTCAATCATCAATCCTTTAACCATTTTGCGGAGCGTCGACGAATTCTTTGCGCTATGCAAAACTTCCATAGCGATTCGTGGTTGTTCCTGATACTGTTTCGCCGAATTCGAATGGTTGGTATCAACGATGATGGTTGGATTCGCGAGTTCCCGTTTCTGATAGAGTTCAGCGCACCGGATTAAATCTTCATAATGATAGTTCGGAATCGCTTGTCCATATTGATTGAACGCACCGCGTAGCACCGCATGCGCTAACGGATTCCCACTGGTACGAACTTCCCAGCCGGTATAAATGAAAATATGCGGAAGTTGCGCCGCTTGTATCGAGTTCAGCATAACGTTCAAATCACCGCTGGTCGGGTTCTTCATTCCAATCGGGATATCCAGTCCGCTAACGGTTAACCGATGCTGCTGGTTTTCAACCGACCTAGCGCCAATCGCGACATAACTCAACACATCTTCTAAATAAGGATAATTCGCCGGATAGAGCATTTCATCCGCTGCGGGGAGATGCGATTCCCGCAATGACCGTAGATGCAGTTTCCGAATCGCTTTCAATCCTTCAACGATATTCGGCGAATCGTTCGGATCCGGCTGGTGAACCATCCCTTTATATCCTGCGCCGGTCGTGCGTGGTTTATTGGTATATATTCGTGGGATAAGTAGCAGGCGGTCAGCTACTTTCTCCTGCAATCGTGCAAGACGGTTAACATATTCGCAGACCGCATCTTCGTTATCCGCAGAACACGGACCAATGATAATCAGGAATTTATCACTTGTTCGTTCGAAAATCGCCCGGATTTCTTTATCCCGGTTCAGTTTGATTTTTTTTAGCGCGACATCGAGCGGCATCTCTTGCAAGATTTCCGCTGGAGTCGGGATTTTACGTAAATATTCGAATCCCATACTACTATCCTTTTAGAAATCTAAAAACCTATCAAAAAATGAAATTGACCAATGATAAAAAGTCAATAGCAAAATACTAACCGTGAATCGTAACTAGCGTTCCGTTCAACTGCTCCGTTCCGTTAAGAAAACCGAACCTAAATCTCTTTGCTTGACAAGATGGATAAGATAGGCATATAGTATAATATACATTACCGGTAACAATATAGCTTTATGGACTATAAACAATCAGGAGGAGAATACGCTATGAACCACCGCAATAAAATAATAATGTTGTTCACAATATTAATCAGTATATGTTTATGGTGGATTGGAGTAGCGGGAGCGCAGCCGAATGGGAAATATATTGTCGTGTTTGAGAAACCGATACCTGATGAAGTTAAATCCGGTCTGATACAAAATGCTGGCGGAACGGTAGTCAAACATCTGCGGTTGATTAACGGTAGCGCAGTGGTATTACCGAACGATACGGTTAAATCTGCGCTCGCAAAACGCGCTGAAATTAAACGGATTGATGACGATATTGTATTCTATGCGACAGGAAAACCACAACCACCGCCACCACCGGCACAGGTTATCCCGTGGGGTATCGCTACGGTGCGAGCGCCTGCAGCGTGGTCGATTAGTAAAGGAACTGCGGTTAAAGTAGCGATTATGGATACTGGGATAGATTTAACGCATCCGGACTTGAAAGCGAACATTAAAGGCGGAATTAATACTATCAAACCCGGAAAATCCGCTAATGATGATAATGGGCACGGAACCCATGTTGCGGGTATCGTAGCTGCGGTGAATAACGCTATCGGCGTGGTTGGAGTAGCGCCGGAAGTGCATCTGTATGCGGTGAAAGTGCTTAACGCTGCTGGAACCGGCTGGTTATCTGATATCATTGAAGGATTGCAATGGTGTATCGATAACCAGATTAAGGTTATCAATATGAGTTTCGGGAGCAATGCGTCGAATGTATCTGAACAGGAAGCGATAACGAAAACATATCGTGCCGGAATAACGTTAGTAGCCGCTGCTGGGAATGACGGAGCGCCGAATAGCGTCGATTATCCGGGTGCATATCCGGAAGTTATCGCTGTTTCCGCACTCGATGCGAATCTGAATTTAGCGAGTTTTAGTAGTTACGGACCGGAAGTAGATATCACTGCACCGGGCGCACAAATATATTCGACGTATAAAAAATCCGAATATACCACGATGTCCGGAACCTCGATGGCTACTCCGCATGTTACCGGCGTAGTAGCATTACGACTAGCACAGTATCCGAACCAATCACCGGCAGAAATTAAATCCGTTCTTCAGACAACGGCAACGAATTTAGGATTATCCGCAGAGAAACAAGGTGCAGGGTTGGTTAATGCGGAAGCGGTAGTTCAATATCCGCTGTTCTTCTTTGCGAATGCAAATCCTAATTGGGCGAATGAACCGCTTTTCCGCTAATCCGCAAAGGCTACATTCAGTCATCCCTACGGGATTGATTAACCTATCACATTCTACCTACCCAGCATTGTATGCTGGGCTCAATTCAGTCGCCCTTACAGGGGGAATCTATTTCCGGTCTTTATTCCTTCATCTCAACGTTCGTTAAACCTTATAAATAAACTGCAGCGCGTGGATTGTAAAAATACAGACTCCAATAATCAATCGGCATAGTCGGACGAGTTGATAACTCCACGGTTTCTCCGGCTCCGTCCGGAGTTTATAGAGCGCATCACTGATTAGCAATATCCCAGCAGCGAACGCAAAATAATCTACAACAATATTCCCTAATCTCGTTGGAAATAATTGGATAACAATACAAACTGACCCAAAAAAGATAATAATAATTGCTACCAGAATCGCAGGTTTATATTTAACTTTGCTACTGGTTAACATATCAGATAACAATTGTTTTTGCATACGATAATTCCTCCTGATAAAATCTAAAGTAATATTCTAGTATAAAATCGTATTAAGGTAAATTATACTGTTTGAGCGTTTGAGCGCTTCAGAGAGAATGGGTTGATAGAAAAACTATCTATGTTCCTTCACCCCTAGCTTATCGATAAAAAACCTGTTAGTTACCAAGAATTGACCTATACTATTATACATTATACTTAATAGAACAAATATAATTAAATTACGCAGAAATTAGATTGACATCAGGTTAATTTTGCATAACAATAATTATAGAATTGCCATCCTAACATTAATGTAGGGATAGATATGACCAAACAAAAATTATTCGTTGTATGGATGTTCATCGTTCTGTTGTGGAATATCGGTTATCCGCAGGGTATCGTTGCTACGGTAAATCCGAATTTAGCGAATCAAGTTAAATCGAGGGGATTCTGGTCAGATATTATCGACACGTTAACCAATATGTCGGTTGAAGGAAAGATAGATTTACGGCTATTCGCTATCTTTTTCATTCTTTTACTGCTCGGAGTTCTCTATATATTCAAGCTGAACCAGAAACTCGACCGGTCACAAAAAGCGTTAGCGAAAGAATTGGAGGAACGGAAAAAAATCTTAGAAGAACTGCGGATTGCGAAAGAAGCTGCGGAAGAAGCGAATAAAGCGAAAAGCCAGTTTCTCGCGAAAATGAGTCATGAACTGCGGACGCCACTGAATGCGATTATTGGATATAGCGAAATGTTGCAGGAAGAAGCACAAGATATCGGGCAAACTGATTTCATTCCCGACCTGAAAAAAATCAATTCTGCGGGGAAACATCTGCTTGCGTTAATCAATGATATCCTTGATTTGTCGAAAATAGAAGCCGGGAAAATGGAATTGTTTCTGGAAACGTTTGATGTGCGGAATGTGATTGAAGATGTCATAACCACCTCGAAACCGCTGATCGATAAGAACTCAAATACGTTATCCTTGCAAGTTTCCGGAGACCTCGGAACGATGCGCGCAGATATGACTAAGTTCCGCCAGATACTGTTTAATCTCATCAGTAACGCAAGTAAGTTTACGGAAAAAGGGAACATAACGTTAACGGTTTCTCGGGAAACGTTCAATTATCAAGATTGGATAAGTGTAACGGTAGCGGATACCGGTATCGGGATGACACCGGAACAACTGCAGAAATTGTTTAAGGAATTCTCGCAAGCGGATTCGTCAACCACACGGAAATATGGCGGAACAGGGCTAGGGTTAGTTATCAGCAAACGGTTCTGCGAAATGATGGGCGGAACGATATCGGTAGAAAGTGAAGCGGGAAAAGGAACAAAGTTTACCGTTCGTATTCCGGCAGAAGTTGCGCCAACTGAATCAAAGCCGAAACCAACCCCAACACCACCGTCGGTGAAACCTCAACCTGAGCCGGTTCCGGTAGTTCAACCGCAAGAGACTATCCTAGCGATTGATGACGACCCGGAAGTGCTGGAGTTAATGCGCCGGTTTCTCGAGAAAGAAGGGTATCGTGTCGTAACGGCATCAAGCGGAGAAGAAGGATTGAAACTCGCGGAACAGGTTAAACCGAAAGTTATCACGCTGGACGTAATGATGCCGCATATAGATGGATGGCAGGTGTTAAGCGCTATTAAAGCGAATCCGGCGATAGCGGATATTCCGGTCATCATGTTAACGATGGTAGATGAGAAGAATATCGGCTATGCGCTTGGTGCAACCGATTATTTAATGAAACCGGTGGAAAAAGAGCAACTGGTTTCGATTCTCCGGAGATACCGTTGTGAGCATCCGCCATGTCCGGTGCTGGTCGTTGAAGATGACCCGGCTACGCGGGAGATGATTTCCCGCATGTTGTTGAAAGAAGGATGGAAAGTATTCACTGCAGAAAACGGGCGGGTTGCGTTAATGCAGTTAGAACAGACTATTCCGGCATTAATTCTGCTGGATTTAATGATGCCGGAAATGGACGGATTCGAATTTTTAGCGGAACTACGGAAACAACAGAAATGGCAGTCGATTCCCGTTGTCGTTATCACCGCAAAAGATTTATCGCACCAGGACCGTCAGCGATTAGAAGGGTCGGTACAACGGATTTTGCAAAAAGGTGATTATGGAAAAGAAGATTTACTGCGAGAAATCAAGAACCAAGTATTAGCTGTTGGTAAATTAAAATCAAAATGAGAATGGTATTAGGGAGACTATGGTAAAAATTCTTCTTGTTGAAGATGATGAAATGAATCGGGATATGCTGCAACGGCGGTTAGAACGGCGTGGGTATACCATCGTTGTTGCGAGCGATGGCGAGCAGGCGCTCCGGATGGTGAAACAAGAATCGCCGGATTTGATTTTAATGGATATGAGTATGCCGGTGATGGATGGCTGGCAAGCAACGAGACTACTCAAATCCGATGAAACAACGAAACATATCCCGATACTCGGCTTATCAGCGCATGCAATGGTTTCCGACCGTGAGAAAGCGCTTGATGCTGGATGCGATGATTATGATACCAAACCGATAGATTTAACACGATTACTGGAAAAAATCCAGAACTTACTCAATCGTTCAACAGATAGGAACAATGGTATATGAAAAAAGAGCTCGGTAAACTACTGGTCGTAGATGATAATGAAATGAATCGGGATATGTTATCCCGACGGTTGAAACGTCTCGGGCATACGGTTGAAGTTGCGGTTGATGGGAAACAAGCGCTCGAAATGACCGCAACGCAATCATTCGATTTGATTCTGCTCGATATTATGATGCCGGAAATTAGCGGAATTGAAGTATTAAAAAAACTCCGGGAGAAATATACCATTGCTGAACTTCCGATTATTATGGTAACGGCAAAAGACCAATCGGAAGATATCGTTGAAGCGCTGAATCTCGGTGCGAATGATTATGTAACGAAACCGATAGATTTCCCGGTGGTCAACGCTCGGGTACAAACCCAATTGACGTTAAAACGACTTGCGGAATTAAAAGATGAATTTCTGCGTATCGCCAGTCATGATTTAAAAAATCCGTTAACCGGAATCATCGGGTATACTTCGTTACTGAACTCCATGCTCGCTCCGATTGAACAGGTTCCTGCGGAATTGAAGAATTCGATTAGCCGAGTAGCGAACCTTGCGCAGATGATGAAACGGATTATCACCGATTTCCTCGATTTCCAAGCGATGGAAGATGGCCAGATGAAACTTGAACCCGTATCGTTCGATATCAACGATATAGCGCGCATGGCGGTAATCAATAATTTCGATTATGCGAAAAGTAAAGAGATTGAAATGTTGGATGAAATTCCTTCAACTCCAATACAAGTTCATGCTGACCAATATCGAATTCAGCAGGTGATTGAGAATTTCGTTAGTAACGCGATTAAATTTGGTGAAAAAGGGAGTAAGGTTACTGTTCGCACTCGAATTGAATCCGAAAAAGCTCTTGTTGAAGTCAGCGATACTGGTCCGGGACTAAAAGATGAAGATATGCAGAAATTGTTTGTTAAATACGCTCGATTAAGTAATAAACCAACTGGCGGTGAAAAAAGTTCCGGACTAGGTTTAGCGATTTGTAAGAAAATTATCGAGTTACATCAGGGAGAAATCGGTGCACGGAATAATCCGGATAAAGGCGCAACCTTCTGGTTCGCACTTCCCTTACCAAAATCTCCTGAGTAAACAAAATATAGAGTTAAAATGTTCACTCGAACAGTTGTTTTAGTTTCTTTATATCTTGGTGGTAAGGATTATAATCCCAACTCTTGATCAATCTGCTGCATAGCGGTTAATGCGAGGTCGATGAACTGCTCTAACGTTAATCCAAGTTCCGTACAGGTCTGGATATCTTCACGACGAGCGCCGGCAGCGAAACGTTTTTCAGCGAATCGGTTCAGAACAAACTGCGGATTGATTGATTTCAGCTTTTTATCCGGATGAATTAATGCGCAAGCGACGATTAGACCGGTTAACGAATCAGTAGCGAATAATGCGCGGTCAAGTTTGCTTTCGATAGGGACTTTCTGGTTATGCGCTTTAATCGCATGGATGATTTCCGGCGCAACGCCTTTCTCTTGCAAAATCTGCGCAGTTACCAGCGTATGCTGGTCAGCATCGGTTTTCTCAACATCGATATCATGGACTAACCCGCAGAATGACCAGATTTCTACCGGTTCATTCAACCGTTGCGCCAGCGATTTTAATACCGCTTCTGTTGCTAGCATATGTTTGCGCAGATTCTTATTCTGTACATGCGCGCAAACCAACTCCCATCCTTCTTCTCGAGTCATATTATTCTCCTCCATCTTAGCGGTTAGATAGGGTAAGGGTTTGATTGATTACCTCCGATGTATCAGGTGAACTATAGGGTTCAAGAAATTGTCCCGATACCAATACCATAAGCATATTGGTTTTAGTTTCCAGTATCAAATACAATATTATATGTGATTTTACGTTGGAATAAAAAGGAACCGAACGCAATTGCGGTTCGTCTTAAATGGTAAAACGTATAGTAGATTTTCGAGGAGGACAAATCTATGGTTAAACCGTTGCAGCGTTTTATCTTACTTTCAGGAATAATCTCTCTACTCAGTATAATTCCAATCACGACCGCAGTTGCGCAAGAAGAACCGCGTTCATTTGACCAGCGAACTTACGGGCAGCGAACAGCTGACCAGCGGCCGCGATTCTCGCCGGAAGAACGGTTCAAACAGATGGATAGAAATGGCGATGGGAAACTGACTGAAAGCGAATTCCCGCGACCGGAATTTTTTCAACAGATTGATAAGAATAATGATGGTTCAGTAACCCTAGCGGAATTTATGGAAGCGATGGCGCAGTTCCGTGGTCGGCGTCAACGTGAGTCAACTGATACCACCGCACAGGATACTACCCCGACGCCGATAATCACCCCGATTATTCGCGAACCGCGGGTATTCCCGAAGAATGTTATCCTTATTTCCTGGGATGGCCTTGACCGGAGCGTTGTTAACGAATTATTGGAGAAAAGAGAACTAATCAATCTGGCGCGATTGATTCGCGAAGGGTCAATCCAGGAGATAGAAGTTGTCGGACATTTAACCTGTACAAAACCGAGCCATGCGGAAATGTTAACCGGATTAAGCGCAGACCAGACCGGAGTATATTCGAATACTAAATTCCAGCCGATTCCAGAAGGATATACGATTTTCGAACGGTTACAGAACCATTTCGGCGGGAAAGATAAAATCCGAACGATTATGGTTACCGGGAAACTAGCGCATGTTGGCGCTCGTGGTCCGGAAGAAGTGCAGAAATCACTTAACCAGAAGAAAAAGAAAGCGAAACAACAAGCTGACTCGCAAGTTCCTACCGGTGTAGATGCTACGATTGTTAGTGTTAAAGGGGAACCGTTCTATTTAACGAAAAACCATCTTGATATCTGCGATATAGCGCAGCGGAATGCGGATGAAGTCGGTACATTATCATTAAAATATTTAGCACAGGATACCCAAACGCGGTTTTTCGCATTTTTACATTTTTCTGACCCAGACCATGCCGGACATAGGTTCGGAATTGATAGTAAAGAATATCGGGATGCAGCGATTGCCTGCGATGAACAGCTCGGGAAGATTCTAACTTATCTGAAAGAACAACGGATATATAACCAGACCTTGATGTATGTTATGACCGACCATGGATTTGATGAACATAGCAAATCGCATCGGTTCGCTCCGCATTCTTGGCTGGTAACTAATGATAAAAAGGTCACTCGCGGTGGGATTATCGCTGATGTACCGGCAACAATTATGGTTCGATTTGGAATCGATATCAGCAAACTGGAGCCGAAACTTATCGGGACAGAATTGACTGGCGCACCACGGGAAATTAAACCGTCAGACTATGTTCAACCAGCTAAAAAACAGACGGAACCGCAACCGCAAAACCAGCAGAAACAATTAACGGTTGAAGAACGGTTCAAAAAATTTGATACGAACGCTGATGGTAAATTGACCGCAGCAGAATTTCCACGCCCGAAAGTATTCAAACAAATGGACGCTGATAACGACGGAAGTATAACGTTTAACGAGATGAAGGTATACCAATTGAATAAACAAGCAGCAAAATCTACTACCACTTATTCGACCACCACCACGGTTCCATAACGTAAATTGTAGGTAATGCGGCCGTATGGTTAACCCGCGTCAAGCTTTCGTAACTTGCTAAACCAACCTTTTTGCGCTATATTCTCTAGAGATACCTACCCCTACAGGATACTAGCCCTGAGCTAAAGTTCAGGTCGAAAAAATGCGGTGAGTTAGATAATATTATTATGATACGAAACAAGAGAAGAAAACAATGTTCTTCTGATATTTCGTTCTACCATTTTTCAGTTTTTGAAACGGAAACGATGGATCGATGTTAAACCCAAGTTTTACCATCGGCGTTTTTCTTTATCAAGGGATTTGTTTATGCATTTATTCTCCGAACGCAAATTCGGGGCTATTTCATCCGCTGAACTGATTCATTCTTATCTTCAGATAGAGGGCTAAAGTGTCATCAAGAGTAACGGATTTTCATCGATACAATATCATGCTTACGCAAGCAAGCGAGGGATCGTTTTTCAAACAAAATTTGGGTTAATTCGTGGTAAAGATTATGTTGAAAATAGATAAATCTAACCTTGAATCCGTACTGATCGGTGGAGCGATATTCGGTGGTGGTGGCGGTGGATGGATTGAAGATGGAAGAAAACTTGCCCAACGCGCAATTGAAAAAGGATTCAACCACATCTTATCTATTGACGACGTGCCTAACGATGCTATACTGATAACCGTTTCTGCGGTTGGTTCTCCCTCTGCGGGGAAAGAAATCAGGCTCCAGCCGGAAGATTATCTTCGTGCAGTAGAATTATTCCTCGAAAAAACTGGGTTGAAAATCAGCGGGCTGATTTCCAGCGAACTCGGTGCGTTCGGTATCGTTAACGGCTGGTTGCAATCCGTAGTATTCAATATTCCGGTTATTGATGCGCCTGCTAACGGTAGAGCGCATCCGCTCGGATTAATGGGTTCGATGCGATTGCATTGTCAGAAAGGGTATCTGACCGCGCAGACTGCTGTTGGTGGGTACGGTAAAAATCGGGTTGAATCGTTTTTTCAGGGAACCGTTGAGCAGACCGCAACCCAGGTGCTGGAATCCGCAATACAAGCTGGCGGACTGGTAGCGGTAGCGCGGAATCCGGTTCCAGCGCAGTATGTTAAATATAACGGTGCACCGGGCGCGATCCAGCGAGCGATTGAACTCGGGAATCGGTTTGTTTCGCAACCGGCAGATTGCCCGGAACGACGCGTTCGTGTTCTACTTGATTTCTATAATCTTCCGGAAGAAATGATGGTTAAAGGAAAAATTAAATCTGTTATTCTGAAAACCATGGATGGACTAGATGTAGGCAAATTCGAATTGGAAGTTGGAAACCTGATACTGCATATTCCGTTTTGGAACGAATATATGGCACTTGATGCCGAAGGGAAACGGTTTGCGGCATTTCCGGATTTGATTATAACCTTCTCGGCTGATACCGGACTACCGCTGATTAGCGCGGAACTGAAAGAAGGGATGGAAATATATCTGATATCGGTTCCGAAAAAATATTTGATTCTCGGTTCCGGAGTTAAAGATAAAAATCTGTTATCCCGAATCTGGGATATGATCAGCCGAATTTAGCGTTTTTGCTTGTTAACTGCTATAAGGGCAGAGCATTTCTTTACCCGATTTGTAATTGCACAGGAATAACAGCAGGCGCGACGATAACCGTTCCTGCGTTATTAAGCTAAACAAATGTTTTGGTTATGAAAAAAGTAGAAACAGTTAAAATCGGATTGGTGACTATCGGTCAATCGCCGCGAGAAGATATTGTTTCAGAGATGCGGTTGATTCTCGGGAATACTATCGAAATTATCCAAGCAGGCGCATTAGATGGTCTTGCTCCGAAAGAAATAGAACGATTACGGCCGAACGAATCCGAAATTCCGTTATTTACCCGATTGAATGATGGGGCTCCGGTTATCATTGGGAAAAATAATATTGTTCCCTTTCTCAATCAAGCGATAGCGCGATTAGAACAGCATGAGGTTACATTGATTGGACTACTTTGTACTGAAGAGTTTACCGGGTTAACTCCACATAGACTTTTAGTTGCGTCTAAAACGATTCTGCACAATACGGTGAATAAATTCCACCAGAACCGAACTGTAGCCATTATTTATCCGCTAGAGATACAAACCAAATCTATGCAGAAGAAATGGGCGCCGCTTGGAGTGCAACTGCTGTTTATTCCATTTAATCCATTAGACCAGGAAGCAGAATTTGATGTATTACTCGCACGATGTGAATCCCCAGATATTAGTATTATTGTTTTAGATTGTTTCGGTTATTCAGCTGGATTAGCTTGGGATATCCTTTTTTTAACCGGAAAACCGGTTTTGCTACCGCGAACGATACTTGCCTATTATCTAAAACTGCTTGTTGTAAATTATAATAAGAAATGTGATACGTAAATATTTTACAACGCACATCCGAACAGGAATACCGTTGTTTTTTATCTTATCGGTGCTATGTTCTGTTCTATCAGGAACCGTATGTCTTGCACAGAGTCTGAAAGGAACCATCGAATCGCATAGTTTCATCGGTCACCTGAGCCAGAAAACAGTTCTCTATAACATCTATCTACCAGAAGGATATGCAACAAGTACCGAACGATATCCAGTCATTTATCATCTTAATGGACTAGGGGATACTCCCAGCAGCCATAATATTACGATCGCAGAACCGTTTGAATACGCGCGCGATTCCGGAGTTATCGGTTCGGTAATCATCGTTTACCCGAATAGCTATGGATATACCTTCTGGGCGGATAGTATCGATTCAACTAAACCTGCAGAAACCAACGTTATCTACGAACTTATCCCGCATATCGATTCAACGTATCGAACGATAGCGCAGCGGAAATATCGGATTGTGCAAGGGTGGTCGATGGGCGGATTCGGTGCAGCGTTATATATCACTAAATTCCCGAATTTATTTAACGGCGCTATACTCTACGACGCAGCATTATTCCCATGGTCAACGTTGACTACTTTATTACCGGATACCGCACGAGAGATTTTCGGAAATAACGAAGCGTATTTCAACCAATATTCTCCGTGGAGATATGCTGGGGAAAATGCAGCGCTATTCCAATCAAGAACCAGTCTCCGAATAGTTGTCGCAGCGATAACCAGTTATAATCGGGAGTATCGTGATTATCTGAATAGCTTATCGATCTATCCGGCGTATACCGAAACAACCAGCGTCCATATTGTATCGCAGGTTATAGCTGCGGAAGGATATAATTCTATAATATTCATTGCAAACTTATTTCATTCCAGCGCTACTCCGACGAAAATAGAAAAAATCTGGCAATTATATTCACAACAGAACCTAACCATAGAAAACTTCGAGCATATCCGGAAAAAACGATTATTTTGTAGTTCTCTATATGCTCAATGGTAAATTGAATTGGTTACTCTTATGCGCAAAAATAAATTCTGGTTTCCGATAGTTATACAACTCGGTATCTTTATCATACTCATAATTTCCGGCTGTGCGACTGTTCATCAGGTAAACGAACGAACCCTGATGGATATTTATGCCGATAAACGGAATCAGCCGAAACAATATCCGGTCATCTTCATTCCAGGGATAATGGGTTCGATTCTGAAAGACCAATCTACGAATAAACTGGTTTGGGGTAGGTTCAGTATGGGGGTATCCCGTCTAATAGCGCTACCGGTAAATGCGCCGTTTCAAGCGGTGAACTTGGTTACCGGCAGTGATAATCTCGTTCCGGCAGGTATCCTGGATAAATATACTTTATTCCCCGGATTAGTTGAAATTGAAGTCTATAATAAAGTTCGGACAGTCGCAATGAAAGCAGGCGGATTTACGAAAGATACCGATGCGTTTGCGTTTTCATACGACTGGCGAAAAGACCCGGTTGTAGCGGCGCAACAGCTCGGCGCACTGATTGAACAGGTTAAACAGCGTTCTGGGAACCCAAACCTGAAAGTGAACCTTGTCTGTCATAGTCTAGGCGGATTAATCGCACGATATTATATTAAATTCGGTACCGCAGATGTTTTAGCTCAAGACCCGGTACCAGAACCGACGTATGCCGGCGCCAAGAATATCAATAAAGTAATTATGCTCGGAACACCGAACGCTGGGTCACTCGAAGCGTTCCATCGGCTCGACCAAGGATTATGGCTACCGTTCATCGGCAAGATACCGCCGGAAACAACGTTTACGATGTTATCATTATATGCCTTATTACCATATCAGGATGACCAGATTTTCATTGATAGTCAAGGGAATCCGATCGCCATCAATATATATGCCCCAGCGAATTGGGAGAAATATCAATGGTCGGTATTCCACCCGACGATACAGCAGAACATCTACCGGAAATTTATCAAACGACATGGAAAACAGCGCGGTGAACAAGAATACGCTGAATGTCTAGCTACCCAGCGACAGTTTTTAAATACAGCATTAACTCGGGCGAACCGATTCCATCAAGCGTTATGGTCAGGAGACGTACATCAGGAGAAACAGTTGGTAACATATATTCTTTTCGGTTCAGATTGTATCCCGACTTTACAACGGGCGATGATTAAATCTACCCCTACCGGATATCAAACCATATATCGCGTATCGAATCGGAAGCTAATGAAACAAATGTATGGGTTAGGTGATGGAACGGTGACGAAAGAAAGTTTAATGGGTATTCGAGCAGCACCATCTATTCGGATGCCATCTGAATATAAGATTTTCATTAGCGAAAGTCACGGGGATTTAACGAAAAATCCAACATTTTTAGATAATATCTTACATATCCTACTTGAATGACGCTGGCGATTATTTTCGATTATATTGACGTAGCGCAGGCTGTTCTCCTGTTAGAGATGTTGTTATAGTTAAAATTGATACTACCGGAAAGCCAGTGATACTCAATACGGCGGAACAGCTCGATAGGAATACCTATGCGATTTATAATAGTAGTTCTTGCAATCTTTTATTGTTTAATGATTCCTATTGGAAAGGCTGAAGTTAGTATTAATCCCACATTATATGAACATCTTAAACAATTAAACGCGAAGATTCCTGATGGATTCACCGTGGTTACAGAACCGCCGTTTGTAGTTATTGGAAATGAATCGCCGGAACGAGTTCGATATTGGGCGATTGACGTCGTGCGCTGGGCAGTGGATAAACTCAAACAGGATTATTTTAAGCAAGACCCGAACAAGATTATTGACATCTGGCTATTTAAAGATAATGATAGTTATATTAAGTATGCTAAAGAGTTGTTTAATGATACTCCAACGACTCCGTTCGGCTATTATTCCGCAAAGGATAATTCGCTAATTATGAACGTTGCTACCGGTGGGGGAACATTAGTGCATGAACTTATCCATCCGTTTATGCGAGCGAATTTGCCGAAATGTCCGCCGTGGTTTAATGAAGGGTTGGCATCGTTATATGAGCAATCTGCGGAACGAAACGGGCATATCGTCGGACTTACCAACTGGCGATTGAACGGATTGCACCAAGCGATTCGAAATGGAGAGGTTATTTCATTTGAGACATTAACTGCAATGGATGATGATACATTCTATAACCGGAATGATAAAGGAAAGTATAACGATAACTATGCGCAAGCGCGATATCTCTGTTATTATCTGCAAGAGAAAGGGCTACTCGTTAAATTCTATCATGAGTTTGCCAAGAATATGAAATCCGACCCGACGGGGTATAACACCTTGAAACAAGTTCTCGATGAACCTGATATGGATGCGTTTAAAAAGAAATGGGAATCGTTTGTTTTGACCCTACGGTTTCCCTAAATATTTGGTTAGCCTCGAGCTTTAGCTCGGGGTATCAAAGTAATATGGTAATTTTAGGTTTTAACCCATAAGATTGAACCCTGCGCTAAAGCTATCAAAGATGTATTGATGTTTTTCCTCTATCTAAAAATAGGAGTTATTCATTTATCAAGCTAAAATTTTCTAATCTCAACTGAAGCTTTGCAACCATCGACTAGAGTTTATGCCGTAGTATCGCGTGACTGGGTAGAAGAAGAAGATTGATTTATCAAGCTTGATTACGAACGGGCTTTCAATACATGAGATTTCTACTTTATCCCGGCGTGGTATTCCTGCAAACTTTTAACCTTACTATGTCCTTTACGAACCGCTTCGATTCCCTTCGCGGCAGCGAGCGCACCAGCTAACGTCGTAATATACGGGATTTTATATTTTATCGCCGTTTTCCGAATATACGAATCATCAAATTCACTCAATTTCCCTGCTGGAGTATTAATCACCAGCTGGATTTCACCATTTTTAATCGCATCAACGATGTTCGGTCTCCCTTCGTGCAATTTCAGAATCGGTTTTGCCGGGATATTATGCTGCATAAGATACGCTTGCGTTCCTTTAGTTGAGAGAATTTTAAATCCGAGGTTATGGAACGCTGCTGCTATCTCGTATAAATATTTTTTATCACGGTCAGCGATGGTGATGAGAACAGTTCCTTGTTCCGGCAACTTCTGACCAGCAGCTTCTTGCGATTTAAAATAGGCTAACGGAAACGAATCCGCTAACCCAAGCACTTCTCCGGTAGAGCGCATTTCCGGTCCAAGTATCGGGTCGACTTCCGGAAACATATTGAACGGAAACACCGCTTCTTTCACGCCGAAATGCGGGATATGTCGCTCTTGCAAACCGAGTTCAGCTATTTTTTTGCCGATAATCAGCTGGGTAGCGATTCGTGCCATCGAAATATTACATACTTTCGAAACTAACGGAACAGTTCGCGAAGCGCGCGGGTTCGCTTCCAGAATATAAACTTTATTATCCGCAATCGCATACTGGATATTCATCAAGCCGACAACATGGAGTTCAAGTGCAATTTTTGTAGTATATTCTTTAATTGTTTGAATATGTTCCGGTGAGATACTTACCGGTGGAATAACACAAGCGGAATCCCCGGAATGAATCCCAGCAAGTTCAACATGTTCCATAATGCTCGGAATAAGGACATCGGTTCCGTCGCTAATCGCATCTACTTCAACTTCAAGCGCATTTTCGAGAAATTTATCTATTAGAATTGGTCGTTCCGGCGTAACATCAACCGCTGCGGTGACATATTCCCGTAACATTTCTTCATCATGGACAATTTCCATCCCACGCCCGCCGAGAACAAATGAGGGACGGACGATTAGCGGATATCCGAGCCGGTCAGCAACGCGTAACGCTTCCTGCACGCTGGTAGCAGTACCGGAATCAGGTTGTGGAATACCGAGTTTGCGGATAATTTCGCTGAACCGTTTTCGGTCTTCTGCGATATCAATGCTTTCCGGAGAAGTTCCAAGAATTTTAACGCCAGCTTGCGCTAAATCATTCGCCAGATTCAACGGGGTCTGTCCGCCGAACTGGATAATCACCCCTTCCGGTTTCTCTTTATGATATATACTCAGAACATCTTCAACAGTTAATGGCTCGAAATAGAGTTTGTTAGCCGTATCATAATCCGTTGAAACTGTTTCCGGATTGCAGTTGACCATAATCGATTCAATTCCTTCATCGCGAAGCGCAAATGCGCAATGGACACAGCAGTAATCGAACTCTATCCCTTGCCCGATACGGTTCGGTCCGCCACCGAGTATCATGATTTTCCGTTTATTACTCGATTCGACGGTATCCGGCGCGTTATACGTTGAATAATAATACGCTGCGTTCTCAACCCCGCTCACCGGCACCGCATCCCATGCTTCCTGTAGCCCGAGTTTAATCCGGCGGTTACGAATTTCAGGTTCCGATGTATTCAACAGTTGCGCGAGATATTTATCCGCAAACCCATCTTTTTTCGCCTGAATTAACAGTTCATCAGGTAATTCTCGATTTTTAAACTGTAGAATTTTCTCTTCCAACTCGACCAGTTCTTTCATCTGCTGGATAAACCACGGTTTAATATACGTTTTCTTATACAACGTTTCAACCGATGCGCCTTTCCGCAAGGCTTCATACATAATGAACTGCCGTTCACTAGTCGGATAACTTAACATCGAAAGCAGTTCGTCTAACGATTTCTTATTAAAATCTTTTGCAAACCCGAGTCCGTAGCGTTTGATTTCGAGTGACCGAATAGATTTCTGGAACGCTTCTTTATAATTTTTACCGATTGCCATCACTTCACCGACAGCCCGCATTTGCGTACCCAGTTTATCTTCAATTCCTTTAAACTTTTCAAACGCCCAGCGCGCAAATTTCACGACGATATAATCGCCAGACGGTTGATATTTCTCTAATGTTCCTTCTTTCCAATACGGGATTTCATCGAGCGTAACTCCCGCAGCGAGCATCGATGAGACCATAGCAATCGGGAATCCGGTCGCTTTCGAAGCGAGCGCAGATGACCGCGAAGTTCGCGGATTGATTTCAATAACAACCACGCGCCCTGTTTCTGGATTATGCGCAAACTGGATATTCGTTCCGCCGATAACTTTTATCGCTTCAACGATTCGATAGGAATACTCCTGCAGTTTCGCTTGCAGTTCCGGCGCAATGGTTAACATCGGCGCGACACAATATGAATCGCCGGTATGCACGCCCATCGCATCAACGTTCTCGATGAAACAAACGGTAATCATCTGGTTTTTCGCATCGCGAACAACTTCCAGTTCCAGTTCTTCCCAACCGAGCACCGATTCTTCAACCAAGACCTGGCCAATCATACTTGCGGATAACCCGCGACTAACTACGGTTCGTAACTCTTCTAAATTATATACCAACCCGCCGCCGGTACCCCCTAACGTATATGCCGGTCGAATAACGACTGGATACCCGAGTTCAGCTACAATCCGTTCCGCTTCTTCAACACTAACCGCTGGCGCACTTCTCGGAATATCTAACCCGAGTCGTTGCATTGTCTGTTTAAACTCGATCCGGTCTTCCCCGCGTTTAATCGCATCCAGTTCGACTCCAATAACTTTAACTCCATATTTATCGAGTACACCAGCGTTCGCTAACGCTGAAGACAAATTCAGCCCGGTCTGCCCGCCGAGATTCGGCAGAATCGCATCCGGCCGTTCTTTTGCAATAATTTCGGTTAACGTTTCAACATTTAACGGTTCGATATAGGTTTTATCTGCCATTCCGGGGTCGGTCATAATCGTTGCCGGATTCGAGTTAACCAGAACAATTTCATACCCGAGTTTGCGTAACGCTTTACACGCCTGCGTACCGGAATAGTCGAATTCACACGCTTGCCCGATAACAATCGGCCCTGACCCGATTATCATCACTTTTTTGATATCATCCCGCCGAGGCATATATAACTCCTTTTACCATAAAAACAAAATTATCATAAAAAAAACGATAAACTACTAGCTTAAAATTAGCTATACAGTTTATCATTTACTATTAATTTCGTGCAATATCTTAAAAATGTTGTTTGATTTCAACCGGAAGGAAGATGGGTGAAGTTCAGTCGTCCCTTAAGCGGGATTTATGGTTGTGGTTTCCCTAATAGTTTCCCAGCCATAAATGGCTGGGCTAATTTCAATCATCCCTACGGGATTAACAAAAAGCATTATACAAGCCCTGCAAGGGCGATTGCATTTAGCCCAGCATAGAATGCTGGGGAGATGGAATGCGAGAATTCAATCAATCCCGTAGGGATGGCTGAACTTAGCCCAGTATGCAATACTGGGGCACAAAGGAACAAAACAAAATGATAGTCCCTTTTCGGGACGGCTGAACTCCATAAGGTAAATTAAGGCGTGAACAATTAATAATATAATAATACCATTATGTTCCATCCATATTTACCATACTACCACCCGAATCCTGCGGGAAGTTCTTTTCCGCAGCGCTGGATGTTCTTGCAAAAACCGGAATCAGTATCTTTGAAGAAAAAACTATCAAAATTCTAGCAGATGCTGTACGAAAATTGACGGAACGCGCGTGTATATCTCTACTACATTAGTTGAACAATCGCTCGCTACTACGCCGAAAGGAATCCTAATCTATACCCGAGACGGAGAACCGGCTATGCGGTTATCCGGGTTCAATACCTATTACGGCAACGGAACTGATTGCCCGAATATCCTCGACCCGTTCACCGGTCAACGTCATCCGTTGTGGAGTATGGCAGCCGCAACAGATTCTAAACTACCGGACGAACAAGCGGCAATAACCGCTGCGTCTCCTGCACGTTCCAGTTGTTAGGCGGCGCGAATCTGATTCACGGTATCGGATGTTTAGAGAGCGGAATGACTACCTCGTTCGACTTGATTCTTATGACCAGCGAGATTATCAGCTTGCTGAACCGCATCCTGCAAGGAGTTACCGCTGATTCTGAACATCTAGCGACAGCGGTTATTAACGAATTCGGTTCCGGCGGTGAATATCTGACGCAACAACATACTTTGGATTATTTCCGCGAATTATGGGATTCAGAGTTATTCGATAGAACGAGTTACGAAACCCGGGTTAGAAATGGTAGCAAAAGTTTTCGACAACGGATTAATGATACTGTACAATATATATTAGCGAATCATCAGGCGAATTTGATGAATATTGTAAGAAATTAAGCGATTACAGAATTTATTCGGTCTCGAGAAGCGCTGATGTAAACCATTTTGAGCCGAGGGTTAAACCTGATGGAAGGGATTCCAACCATGAACTCAACCTCGGCTGAAGCAGGTGAACAGTTATCATTTGTATAGGATACTAATTAGATAATTTAATATGGAACTGCAGATTATCAAAGATATTCTAGTTATTTTTAGTCTTTCCATCGTTATTTTCTTATTTTGTTTCCGGTTTCGTATTCCGAGTATTATCGGGTTTTTAGTTACCGGGATGTTCGTAGGTCCCTATGGACTCGGTCTGATTAAAGCGGTACCTGAAGTAGAAATATTAGCGGATATCGGCGTTATCTTCCTGCTGTTTACAATCGGTATTGAATTTTCGTTACGCAATTTATGGCAGATTAAAAAGATTGCGGTAATAGGCGGAATCCTGCAAGTTTCCTATACTATTTTAGCGACGTTAACGATTCTCAAACTATTCGGATATACGGTTCAGCAAGCGCTGTTTATCGGGTTTTTGATATCGTTAAGTAGCACGGCAATCGTTCTCAAACTCCTGCAAGAGAAAGCGCAAATTGATACTCCTCATGGTCAGATAGCTTTATCAATCCTGATTTTCCAAGATATTATCGTTGTTCCGATGATATTAGTTACACCGTTTATTGCTGGGAATACGATTGCGTTTGGAAAAGAACTGGTTATTTTAGTTCTAAAAACTATTGGCATTATTCTGACAACGCTCGTGAGCGCAAAATGGATTGTACCGTGGCTGCTATTTCAAATCGCTAAAACCCGGAGTCGGGAATTGTTTCTATTAAGCATCATTGCGATATGTTTAGCTGTAGCGTGGATAACTTCTCAGGTAGGGTTATCATTAGCATTAGGTGCGTTTTTAGCCGGATTGATTATTTCCGAATCGGAATATAGCCAGCAGGCGATCGGCAATATCATTCCGTTCCGGGATACTTTTCTCAGCATTTTCTTCGTTTCTATCGGCATGCTGCTCAACCTCGGATATGTTATCCAGCATCCGGGATTGATTATTGTAATTGCAATAGCTATCTTGGTTTTGAAAGCGGTCATTATGGGCGCAAGTGCGTTGGTATTAGGGTTTCCGTTACGTACCGCGATTCTCGTCGGGTTAGCGTTATGTCAAATAGGCGAATTCTCATTCATCCTTTCGCAAGTTGGAATTTCCTATGGGTTAATTTCCGAAACTACCAACCAAATGTTTCTTTCTGCAACCATTTTAACGATGATGGCAACCCCGCTGATCCTCTATGCAGCGCCGAAATTTGCTGAGCGTATGTCACGATTCCCATTACCGAAACTCTTGCATGCCGGTCTATTCCCGATACCGGCACCGCGAAAAAATAAACTGCGAGACCATTTGATTATCATCGGGTTTGGTATTAACGGACGGAATGTCGCTCGGGCAGCGAAATCGTTTGGTATCCCGTATATTGTCATCGAGTTGAATCCGGAAACAGTTCGAACGGAACAAGCGAATAATGAACCGATATATTTCGGTGATGCGACGCAAGAAGCCGTCCTTCATCATGCGGATATTGATACCGCAATGGTCGTTGCGATAACGATTAACGACCCGATTGCTGCGGTGCGGGTTACCGAACTTGCGCATCGGTTGAATCCGACCGCATATATTATCGCCCGAACGCAATATCTGCATCAGATGGAACAGTTATACGCTATCGGAGCGAATGAAGTCGTTGCGGAAGATTATGAAACTTCAATAGAGATATTCACCCGGGTATTATCAGCGTATGCGGTTCCACGCGATGAAATCGAACGAATCATTACCGAGATACGGAGTGACCGATACGAAATGTTACGTAGCCCTTGTTTAGAGCCGGGTATATGTTTTCAACCGCATCTGCGCACGAAATCCGATGTATCAGGTCAACCTGCATCTGATACTCCAGAAAAGAGTTGAACGTTCAACTGATTACTGTTGAGTATTGTTTTTGACTACAATTCAGATTTTCATAAACGATTTCAGTTCGATTGCTTTATCTCTGCTATAACAAAAGAAAATTAACTTTGGACTGCGGTAGCTCGCTACCGCTATGCTTGTACCGAAGCTTACTTCGGAGTCTGTATAGGTTATTCGTTCGGGAGCAAGCTCCCGAACGAGAAAGCGCCAGCAAGCTTGCTTGCGCACTGCAAAGCATCCCGAATGAAATCAGGAAACAGAAGGTAGAGCTTGACGCTGCGGTTGCTCTCAGCAAACTGGAATTGATACTGAATATCTTGAATAACCCTATCTTGTTAGATAGGGAGAATGAAATTATCTCCTCCACCTCTGAGGGATTTAGCCTAAAATATTTTGCTCAACTTGGGTTAAAACCCGCATAATTTTATATTCTTAAGTCCCCGAGTTAAAACTCGGGGCTATCCACCTAAATCTACTTGCGTTATTACCATCTTAGCCTATCAATATCGTAGTTGAACCAGTGTGCCTTTAACCCACACTGGTTCAACGCCAGTCTCCCGAGTGGAAGAATAGGGTGGCAGGAACGACGAAATATTTTCAGGAACTATTGGTTTGTGGTAGAATGAACAGGATTTTATTTCTTGGCATCTTTGCAGTGAAGGTTTTTGCATTATGAAATTTATAAACAAAACGTTATGTAAAGAATTCGACCGGTTCGTTAACCGGATGCGGAAAGAATGGTTAGCGCCAGGAGTTGGGCTCGGAATCGTTCAGGGGAACCGCATCGTATATCAGCGGTCGTATGGGGTGCGTGATATCGCTCGGAATCTGCCGGTAACCGAGCAGACGAAATTTATGGTCGCTTCGTGCACGAAATCGTTCACTGCAACTGCGGTCGGTATCCTCGTTGATGAACAGAAATTGGATTGGGATACTCCGGTGCGGAAATATCTACCGTGGTTTCGGATGTATGACCCGGTTATGACCGAACGATTAACGGTTCGTGATTTGTTATGTCATCGGAGCGGGTTACCTCGGCATGATTATGTCTGGTTCAATAACCCGCTCTCACGGAAAGAAATCGCGCAGCGACTGAAGTATCTCGAACCGAGCAAAACCGGAGATGAACATAACCCGTATGATTTCAGGAATAAATATCAGTACAATAACCTGATGTATATTCTCGCTGGAGTGCTAATAGAAGAAGTTTGCGGGATGAACTATGAACAGTTTATCTGCGAGCGGATATTTATACCGCTCGGAATGCATCATACCTGTTTCTATACCGACCAACTCCAGGATGACCCGGAATTTGCAGTGAGTTATCAGAAGGTCGGGAACCGGGTTTATCCGAGGATACGTGGTTGGTTGAAAGATGTTGGAATATCGCAGTTGATTGGTGCGGTAGCGCCCGCTGGTGGGATGGTATCAACCATCGCAGATTTATGTCATTGGATAATTTTCCAGTTAAATCAGGGTAAAATTGGTGGCCAACAGCTTATTTCCAAAAAGAATCTTGCAGAACTGCATACTCCACAGTTTATCAATCCGCCGATATATTCTTATCCGGAACGGTTAAACAATTGCACTGGGCTCGGTTGGATGATTGAATCGTATCGTGGGGAACGGTTGGTTCGACATAGCGGGAATCTCGTCGGGTTCAGTTCGCATATTTCGTTTATGCCGGAACGGAATCTCGGTATCGTTATGACAACTAATATCGGGATGTCGCCGCTCGACCCGATTATCCCGCTCTATTTCTATGACCGGATGTTAGGGTTGGAACCCATTGATTGGAATCAACGGAAAAAACTTGAAGCGAAAAAAGATGAACGCGACCTGCGGCTGAAACAGAGGAAAGAGTTTGCGCATAAACCGGGAAGCAAACCATCGTTATCGTTATCCGACTATTCGGGGGTATATAAACATCCGGCGTATGGGAAGGTGGTTATCACGGTCGAGAATGGGAAACTCAATCTTAGTTATAATCGCGCGCGGTTTCGGTTGATTCATCTCGAGAAAGATAAGTTTAAAATGGTTGAGCAGATATCCGGTGGCGAAAAGTATCGGGTAAGCTTTGTATTGCGCAAATCCGGAAGAGTTGCATCCATCGCGATTCCGTTCGAACCAAGCACGCAAGATATACAGTTTCGGAAAATAAGTTAACCCAAATATAAAATTAAACTCACGAGAGACAATCCCGTAGGGATGTAAGGATTTAACCGAGTATAGAATGCTGGGAAAGAGGATTGATAGATGGTGGTGAGCCCCGAATGGGGCGATTGCATTTACCCCAGCATGGAATGCTGGGGTGAATGGAACAAAACCAAATCATAGTCCCGTGTGGGACGGCTGGGAATAGTCTCGTGGTTTATCGGGGGTTCAGTCGTCCCTGAGCGGGACTTACGGTTTGGTACCTTACAACCACCCAGCCATGAATGGCTGGGCTAGTATCAATCATCCGCATTCTGCGGATTAACAAAAATCAATCCCGTAGGGATGATTGCATTTAGCCCAGCATGGAATGCTGGGGTGCATGGAACAAAATCAACGGAAAAGTCCCGTTCGGGACGGCTGAGAATAATCTCGTGGTTCACCTGGGGATTCAGTCGTCCCTGAGCGGGACTTACGGTTTGGTACCTTACAACCACCCAGCCATGAATGGCTGGGCTAGTATCAAT